>PEYP01000090.1 GCA_002774315.1 Candidatus Stahliibacteriota bacterium CG08_land_8_20_14_0_20_40_26 | reverse complement strand
GGTATAATGAACATTATACCAGGGAGGTAGAATGACTTACAAACTTGCCATTGTAGGATTTGGAACTGTAGGTCAAGGTTTTGCAGAACTCCTGCAGGAAAAGAGAAAATACCTAAAGGATACCTATGGATTTGACTTTGAAGTTGTAGCAATCTCTGATCCTTTAAAAGGAAGTATCTATGAAGAAAATGGAATCAATTTGAAGGAAGTGCTTTCTCTTGCACAAAAAGAGGGGAAAATAGACGGATATAAAAGGGGTATAAAAGGGTGGGATAGTATAAAGACCATAAAGGAGACAAATGTGGATATAATTGCAGAGGTTACCCCGACAAATCTCGAGAGTGGTGAACCAGGAACCACACTCATAAAAACTGCTTTGGCTGAAGGTAAACATGTGATAACAACTAATAAAGGTCCTATAGCACTCTTTTACAGAGAACTTATGGAACTTGCCAGAGAAAACAGGAAACTTTTGAAGTTTGAAGGAACGGTTTTAAGTGGTACACCCGCAATAAATCTGGCTCTTATTACCCTGGCAGGCGCAAATATAAATGAGATAAGAGGGATAATGAACGGCACTACAAATTACATACTCACCCAGATGGATACAGGAAAGAACTACGGCGAGGCACTTAAAGAAGCACAGGGGCTTGGCTATGCCGAAACAAAGCCAGATGCCGATGTAGAGGGTTGGGATGCCCTTGCCAAGATTGTTATTCTGTCAAACGTGTTAATGCATGCAGACCTGAAGGTCTCTGATGTGGAAAGAAAAGGAATTACAGGCATAACGCTATCCGATATCAAAAAGGCAAAAGAAGAGAATAAAAGGTATAAACTCATTGCCAGGGCATGGAAGGAAAACGGCAGAGTAAAGGCAAGAGTATCTCCTGAAAAGGTAGAAGAGGACAATATCCTCTTTCATATCACAGGCGTAAATAATGCAATCCAGTTTCAGACCGACATTCTTGGTTGTGTAACGATAACTGGACCTGGAGCAGGTAGAAGAGAAACAGGTTTTGCGCTCCTTTCAGACTTTGTCAACATCCATTGTTCACTTATAGATAGATGCTGTGAAAAATAATAAGTCCAAAGTATCCGTATGGGCATGCGAGATTGCAAAGATAAATTAAAAATCAAAATGTAAACCTGCCTGACGGCAGGCAGGTATCAAAATTACAGCCACAGATTACACAAATTTTTTTAACACAAATTATCCAAAGGATCCGTATGGACACGAAAAATGCGAGTTACACGAATAAATTTTATTCATGACAATTTGCCTAATTTGTGGTATTTGTGTTCTCATAATCTTGTGTAATCAGTGAAATCCGTGGCTCTTTTGCATTTTGATATTTGATTTTTATATTTTTATTCTATGTGGTTAAGTTTTTGACATTACTACCATATCTTAAGGAGAAAATATGAAGATGATAATAGGTGGTAGGTGGGTAGATAAGGATGAGAAAATAGAGGTTCAAAACCCTCAGGATGGAAGCATTATAGATACAGTGCCTTCAGCAGAGGGGGAGGATGTTGAAAACGCATACAGAATAGCCGAAAGAGGTGCTGATGTGATGAGAAGATTATCGTCCTATGAGAGATATTCAATACTCAAAAGAACTGCGGAACTCTTGGAAGAAAATCTTGAAGACTTTTCAAGGATCATTGCCTTGGAGGGCATAAAGACGATACGAGAGGCAAGGAAGGAGGCATCAAGGGCGGTAAACACTATCACCTACGCTGCAGAGGAGGCAAAAAGGATAGAGGGAGAAATAGTGAATGTAGATGCCGATTATAGAAAGGAAAATAGGTTTGGATACTGGGTGAGAGAACCTGTTGGAATAGTGCTTGCCATAACCCCTTACAATGACCCCTTAAATATGGTTGCACACAAGGCCGCTCCTGCTATCGCATCTGGTAATGCCATTGTCTTGAAGCCTACCTATCTTACCCCACTTTCTGCCCTCAAACTCGGCGAGCTATTTCTCGAGGCTGGATTGCCCAAAGAAGCCCTTTCAGTAATCACGGGAAAATCGAGTAAAATTGGAGATGTTCTTGTAAAAGATGTTCGTCCGAGAGTGATAACCTTTACTGGAGGAGTTGAGGCAGGCGAGGAAATAATAAAGAAGGCAGGGCTGAAAAAGGTTATGATGGAACTTGGCTCCTCATCTGCCTGTATAGTTGCAGAGGATGCTGACCTCTCTTATACGGTTCCATCTGTAATCTCAGGCTCATTCTGGGCAGCAGGGCAGAACTGCATAGGTGTGCAGAGACTTTATCTGCAGAAGTCAATCCATGATAAATTTATGGAGGATTTTGTTGATAAGATAGGTCAATACAAGGTGGGAGATAAATTGGACGAGATAACGGATATGGGTCCTATGATTACAAAAGAAGAGGCGGACAGAGTGGAAGAATGGGTGAATGAGGCTGTAGAGATGGGTGGTAGACTGGTTATTGGTGGCAGGAGAGAGGGAAACTTCTACTGGCCAACAGTACTTGAGAATGTGCCAACAGAGGCAAAGGTGGTTAGGAAAGAGATATTTGGACCTGTTGTGGTTGTTTTTCCTTATGAAACGATTGACGAGGCAATAAGGGAGGCAAATGATTCAGATTACGGACTGCATGCAGCAATATTCACGAAGGATATAAATAAAGCACTATATGCGGCAAAAGAACTCAGGTTCGGTGGTATAATGATAAATGACTCTACTGATTTCAGGGTAGATTATATGCCATTTGGAGGATATAAAAAATCAGGACTTCACAGGGAGGGCTTGAAATTTGCAATTGACATGATGACAGAGATAAAATTTGTAGCGATCAGTCTTACTTAGTTTCTGTGTTTTGGTGTGAGGAGCTGGATTTGGCAAATTAAGAATTTTCCTGTGAATTCTTTATACCCTCGAAATCAAAATATTTTCTCCTTGAAAAACAAGAATTTTGTCCTAGAATTTCTCTAAAAATTGCACTTAAGCCCATACGATACAGATAGTTAACTCACACAAAATCCTTCCTTCTCTGCGGTTAAATTTTTTCTTGACAAACTG
>PEYP01000110.1 GCA_002774315.1 Candidatus Stahliibacteriota bacterium CG08_land_8_20_14_0_20_40_26 | reverse complement strand
AAAAGGGGGATACAGATCCGTGTGGGGTCAGGTCTTTAATTGTAGATTTTATAAGTCAGTAGAGTAATCAATGGCTCAATGATCCAATGATCCTATATCCTCTGGTTTGATATATACAAATTTGCCCGGTTTTAAATTACCCAACCGTAGGTTACCTATTCTCACTCTCTTTAATGAAAGCACCCTAATCCCAAGTGCCCTGAAAAGTCTCTTCACTTCTCTTTTCTTGCCCTCAGCCATAACAACATTTGCCATCTTCTCATTTACAGAAACAGAGCCTGCCCTCAGAATATCACCATCTGATTCTATTCCCTCTGTCATCTTGTCTGCCTCTTCCTTTTTTAGGGGCCTTGACAGGAGAACCTCATATTCTTTCTCTATAGCAAATTTGGGATGGGTAATATTGAATGAAAAGTCCCCGTCGTTGGTAAGAAGGAGAAGTCCTTCTGCATCTTTATCAAGTCTACCAACTGGGAACACATTCAATTTTTTGGGAAGGAAATCCTTTATGGTAAGTTTTGCATGAGGGTCGTAGAGTGTTGTTGTGCAACTTTTGGGTTTATAAAACGCTATATAGACATAATCCTGTCTTTTGACAATCTTCCCATCTACACTAACCACATCTGTATCAGAATTGATAGTGGTCCCGATATCTGCAACAATACCATTCACTTTCACCCTTTTTTCACTTATAATTTCATCCGCTTTTCTTCTGGAGGCAATGCCTGCCTCACTCAAAAATTTATTAAGTCTCATAAGGATGGAAATGGTAATTAGGTAATTGGGTAACTAAGTTATTAAGTAGATTATCGCGACTGGGAAGTCGCTCCTACAATCTGTAATCCAAAATCTTTAATCTTCAATCTTAAATTTTCAATTGTCAATTCATTGTTATCTTCCAACATTGTACTGCTTTCCTGTATCTACATCCGTTAATATCAACTCCCCATAGTTTAGGTTGGGATCGGGTTCAAAGTCCACCTGTATTCTGTTCATCCTCATTATTTTCCTCAACTTTATCCACTCTGCAGTCTTCAGGTAGCTAATAATATAGTCTTTTGCCCTTACTCTCATATGTTTCCCTCTTGGAAGAGAGAGAAGATGTTGTTCCAATCTTGATGCAATATCCTGGATTGATGGAATATGCCCTGTTCCCTCACATACAGGACAATAATCAAACAGAATTTGCGTCAGAGAAAGGCGGGAACGTTTTCGGGTAAATTGCACCAACCCCAGTTTGCTCATCCCGTAAATCCTTGTCTTCGATTTATCCTTTTTTAATTCCTTTTTTAGCGTATTCATCACCTTGCGCTTATTCGATGCCTCCTGCATATCAATAAAATCTATAACAATAACGCCTCCTTTATCTCGTAGCCTCACCTGTCTCGCAACCTCTTTCGCTGCTTCAAGATTAGTCGTTAAACTCATTACCTCGGCATCTCCACGTCCTTTAAATGATCCGCTGTTCACATCAACAGCAACAAGCGCCTCCGTCTCTTCTATAACTATGTATCCGCCAGAGGGAAGCTTTATTTTTCTTCTGAAACTTTTCTTTAACCAATCATTTACCTTATACACATCAAATAGTGGAATCGGAGAGTCATGCAATTTTATCCGGCTGTGATAGTTCGGGGCAAATTTTTTCACATAGTTCAGAACCTGTTTGTATGCCTTTTTTGAATCCATAATGATGGAATCTGTATCAGGAGCAAGATTATCCCTTACAAATGCTGTTATGAAGTCAGTCTCTTTATAAAGAAGAACGGGGGCAGTTTTGTTTCCTGCTATTCTTTCCAGTCTTCTCCACATCTTTAAAAGAATTTCAATGTCTCTCTTTAGCTCACCCATCTCAACTCCCTGTGCTACTGTCCTTACGATCACGCCAAAGTTGGGTGGTTGTATCTCTTTTACTATCTTCTTAAGTCTGTATTTCTCCCTCAGATTTACTATCTTCCTTGATACACCTATGTGCTTTGTGCCTGTCATTAAGACAAGGTATCTTCCCGGTAGTGAACAATACTGTGTAAGCCTCGCTCCTTTAGTGCCTACTCCTTCCTTTGTAACCTGTACGAGTATTTCATCATCCTTTGATAACTTCCTCACCTCCAGTTGTTCCTCAAAGATTTCTTCACCTTCAAGTATATCTTCTCTTTCTCTCGAAAGGGGAAGAAAGGCGGATCGCTCTACACCAATATCTACAAATGCGGCGTTAAGTTCAGGATTAATTGAAAGTATCTTACCTCTGTAGATATTACCAACCCTCTTTACAAGGTCGGGACGCTCAATATAGAACTCTACGAGAACACCATCTTCCATAACTGCTATTCTATACTCATCAAGCAATATAGATATAAGAATCTTTTTCTTCATAATATTTGCAAAGGCGAAAATAGAACAAGAAGTGAACAATAGGAAAGTAGCAAACAGTTTATAGTGAAACACAACTATTATACCACAGAATTTCTCTAATGTCAATAAATTTTTGGGAAATTACAGATAATTCCTTTCTTTAGAATAGAGGATTCACCATCAAGGCCCAAAGACACTAAGAAATGAATAGTTGTCATTGTGTCATTGTGTCATTGTGTCATTGCGTCTTATCATCGTTGCGTCAACAATACAATGACCAATGACCCAATAACTTAATTACATAGTAACCTAATAAACCTATAACCCAATTACCTAATAACCCAATTACCAAATGACTATCTGTGAACTTTGTGTTCTTTGTGATAAGGAATTTTGTTGATTTTTTTCTTGACTTTTTCAAAATTATGTGTTACAATTTCCAAAAAAGTAACATTATAAGGGGTAATTATGAAAAAATCAGTGAGATTTGGGATATCAATGGAACGGAATCTGCTCAGAGATTTTGACGAGCTCTTGGAGAGAATAGGTTATGCTTCACGGTCAGAGGCAGTAAGAGACCTTATAAGGGAGAAACTCGTAGAAAAAGAATGGCAAGATACAAATAGAGAGGTAGTAGGAGTCATTACTATTGTGTACAGCCACGCAACAAGAAAACTCAGCGAAAATTTAACTTCCATCCAGCACCACTACTACAAACAGATAATCTCAACAACACATATTCATTTGGACCATAATAACTGCCTTGAAGTATTAATTG
>PEYP01000043.1 GCA_002774315.1 Candidatus Stahliibacteriota bacterium CG08_land_8_20_14_0_20_40_26 | reverse complement strand
ATAGACCCTGTCCTATCCCGAAGTTTTCTATGGTACTCTATTGCAAATCTGTGTGCTTCATTCCTTATTCTTTGTAGTAACTTCAATGCGGATGAGGTTTTTGGAATGCTTATCACCGCACCGTCTTTTGTATACAATTCGTCAAATCTCTTCGCAAGACCAAATACAGGAATTGGCCTACTGAGGGTTCTTTTTATAGCCCGATATGCACTTCTTACTTGTGTAATCCCGCCATCGACCATAACCAGATCGGGGACCTTATCGGCCTTTTTGAATCTCCTCTCTACAACCTCCTCCATCATCTTCGGATCGTCAATTCCAGTTACTCTTTTTATTCTAAATCTTCTATAACATGATTTGTCTTTCCTTCCGTCCCTGAATGTAACCTTTGAACCAACTGCATATTCACCAAAAATATTTGATATATCAAATGCCTCTATGAGTCTGGGAGGCGTTTCAAGATGCAGATATTTCTCAAGTTCAATGAGAGAATAAGGAGTTCTTTCTGGTGTTTCCTCTTCTATATGAAGTATGGCGTTCTCTATCGCAAGTTTTACAAGTGAGAATCTATCGCCTCTTTTTGGAACCTTTATCCCTATTTTTCTCTTTGCTTTATCTTCTGTCCAACTTTCCAGAAGTCTTTTTTCCCCCACTGCAGGCAGTATAACCTCATCCGGTATATAGAATGTATCCTTGTAATATTGCACGAAAAAGGTATCGATTATCTCCCTATCCAGGTCACCGGGATTCGTATTAAGGATATAGTGTTCTATTCCTAACATTCTTCCTTCCCTTGTCTTTAATACCGCCACGACTGCTGTCCTTTTTCTTCTTGCTAAGCCAAATACATCAAGGTTCTTACTAGTTTTTAATACCATCCTCTGTCTTCTCTTTATCTCTTCCAGTGCCTTCAGTCTGTCTCTTACTATAATCGCCTTCTCGAACTCTAAATTACCTTTATATATCTTAAGTTCCTTTCTAAGATTCTTCTCTATCTTGTTACTCTTGCCCGAGAGGAAATCTATCATCTCCTGTACTAATTTCCTGTATTCTTCCTTTTCTATCTTGCCCTCACAGGGCGCAGAACATCTTCCCATATAATACAGTGCACATACTCTCTTTGGCATTTTTTTGCATATTCTCACAGGGAAGACCGTTGTGGCAGACTTCAGTGCCTTCCGCATCTTTTTTGCATTTGTATAGGGTCCGAAGTATACTGCATTTTTGTCTCTGAGGTCTCTTGTTGGTATAATGGTGGGAAAGTCCTCTTTGAGGGTAATTTTTATATAAGGGTACTTCTTGTCATCCTTCAGGCGTATGTTATATCTTGGTAAATGCAGTTTTATAAGATTTGCCTCAAGCAGGAGTGCTTCTTGCTCAGAATTGGTTACTATATAGTTTATAGAATCTACATGAGATACCAGTACTTGGGTCTTTGGATGACTATCGTCTGTAAAGTATGAACGGACCCTTTTTCTAAGGGAAAGGGCTTTACCAACATATATCACCTTTCCAGAACCATCCTTCATTATATATACACCGGGACGGTCTGGGAACTTACTGTACTCAACCATAAAAAAACTATTATACTACTTTTGTTTCAATTTGTCAAGAGTTATTTCTATTTTTCAGCCTGACCCCGATTATGATATCTATTGTCTTTTTCTCAAGTTGTGACAGGTCTCCATTGTTTTCTATAACGAAGTCTGCCCTATCAAGTTTCTCCTCATCCGGAAGTTGCACGGATAGTATTCTTCTCACCTCATCTTCGGTTCTTCCTGTTTTTACCATCCTCTCTATAAGTTCTTCTTCATTACATTTAACAAGAATTATACAGTCAAAGAGTTTCTCAATTCCCCATTCAAAGATAAGAGCGCAATCCACCACAAGATGGGAGGTGTCTGGCTGATTCTCAATGATACTTCTCAATTCCCTGATAAGGGGTGGATGCATAATCGCATTGAACCTGTAAAGTGTTCGTTTATCTCTAAATACAATCTTGCTCAATTTCTTTCTGTCAATCCCTCTCTTTGTGAACGGATAGTCACCAAATGTCTCCTTTATATTCTTCTTAATTTCTTCATTTCTGAGCAGGTTATGTCCCATTTGATCTACATCGACGAGTGTAAAGCCATTTTTTTCAAATATCCGAGCAATCTCGCTCTTGCCAGTTCCCATCCTGCCTGTGATGCCTATAACCATAGAAGAAACAAATTAAAAATCAAATATCAAATATCAAAAATTTAGGTAATGTTCCAAAGTGACGTGATGGCGTTAAAGCTATTTGCAGTGGAGTGCCTGCCTACCGTCAGGCAGGCACTCCAATTAACTGCTTCTTCCTATCACAACACTTCGGGACATTCCCGAAAATCAAATAGCAAAAATCAAAATTAAAGGACTTACCACACCTGCCTGCCGGTAGGCAGGAAGGCACCAAGTCACGAAGTCCATTTAAGTATTGGTTATCAGTGATCGGTTATCGGTAAGTCGTTGAGTCGTAGAGTCAGCTAACTTTAATTTAATCTGTGTAATCCGTGGCTGTTTTTCTCAAGTTTCTCCATCCTCCCCCAGTTTTTTCCCACTTTTATATCACACACCACAGGCACACCAAGGCTTACTGCCCTCTCCATCTCTCTTTTAACGATGTCTGATACCTCTGTAAGTTCGTCTTCGGTTACCTCAAGCACGAGTTCGTCATGCACCTGAATTATCATTCCACTCTTCTTATTTGAGAGTGCCTTATCTATATTTACCATAGCAACTTTTATCATATCTGCTGCACTTCCCTGAACCGGTGCATTTATTGCAGCCCGTATGTCAGCTCCTTTTACACTTTCAAAGTATCTTTTTCTGCCCAGTATGGTAGTTGTATAGCCCTTTTCTGTTGCTTCTCTGACTGTATTTTCCACCCATTCCTTGACGCCCGGGTATGTTCTAAAATATGCATTTATAAAGAGATTTGCATCTTCTACTGATATGCCAAGTCTTCTTGAAAGTCCATATGCTCCCATACCATAAATTATCCCAAAGTTTATCATCTTTGCCATCTCTCGCTCTTTTTTGCCCACGAGTTCCTCAGGAATACCAAGAACAAGTGCTGCAGTCCGTGTGTGGATATCCTCATTTCTCTCAA
>PEYP01000137.1 GCA_002774315.1 Candidatus Stahliibacteriota bacterium CG08_land_8_20_14_0_20_40_26 | reverse complement strand
GCCTCATTGTCATAACAGATGTACAAGAATCTATGTCCCCTCTCAAGAGCACCTGAGAGTGCCTGCAGACCAATATCATATGTGCCGCCGTCTCCTCCAAATGCTATGAAATTTAAATCTTTTTTTATCTTTCCCTGTTTCCTGAATGACTTATAACAAGATTCAATTCCAGATATTGCAGCGGCAGCGTTTTCGAAGGCTACATGTAATAAAGGGATATTCCAGGCAGTATACGGATTGATCGTAGTTACGACCTCCATACATCCGGTGTTTATGGTAGCTACAGTATTTGGACCGGCAACCATAAGTGCCTGGCGGATTATGATTGCCCCCGCACATCCCGCACACGCCCTATGTCCACGGGTGAGCAAATTTCCATTCTTCACCAACTCTTTCAATTTAGGCATAATACCCCCAATATTAAATAAAATATCAAAAATTAAAAATCAAAAATAAGTGAGGCATCAAAGGCTTTAGCCTTGCATCAAAGGAAATCATTTATTATTGGCTATTCTCGTAGCCCTACAAAGTCAATCTTCTTCTCTATTCCTTTTTCCTTATATACCTCACCCCTCTTGAAAACCCTTATAATATCCTCTACATCTATCTCTCTTCCTCCAAGACCGTATATATAGTTGCACATGGGTAGATGATTTTTTATGTCATAGAGTGCAGACTTCATCTCTACAAATATTGGTCCTCCCATAGTAGACATAGAGTCAGATCGGTCAAGCACGGATATAATCTTTTTATCTTTAAGCGCATTTGCTATCTCTTTATGGGGGAAAGGTCTCATAACCCTTATTCTCAGGAGTCCAGCCTTCATTCCTTTCTCTCTTGCTTCTTCTACTGCCGCCTTTGCGGTTCCAGCAGCACTTCCAGCAGCAATTACCACGTTGTCCGCATCTCTCATTTTATATTCCTCAAACAATCCGTAATATCTTCCAAATTTCTCTCCAAACTCTCTTCCAACCTTTTTTATTACAGGAGCTGCATTCATCATGGTCTCTATTTGCTGACGCTTATGCTCAAAGTAATAATCCTGAAGGTCAAGTGGTCCAACTGTATATGGTTTATCTGTAAGCAAAAGTGAGTGGTGTGGTTTATATTTCCCAATGAAGTCCTTTACCTCTTTATCCCTCAGCATATCTATCCTCTGCATACAGTGGGATATTATGAAACCATCTGTGGAAACCATCATAGGCAGATAAACATGTTCTGCTATCTTCATCGCCTGTATAATTGAATCATAAGCTTCCTGTGATTCTTCTGCAAATATATGCATCCAGCCAGATTCTCTGGAGCCCATCGTGTCAGAATGGTCACAGTGTATGTTTATTGGTGCTGAAAGGGAGCGATTTACCTCACATATCACGATTGGAAGCCTAAGTGCGGCTGCTATATAAAGGACTTCATGCATCAGGGCGAGTCCTTGAGATGATGTAGAGGTTATAACCCTTCCTCCAGCAGCAGAGGCACCAATACACGCAGACATTGCAGAGTGTTCACTTTCTACTGCAACAAATTCAGTATCCACAAGACCATCAGCCACAAAGCTTGCAAACAACTGAACAACCTCTGTAGCAGGCGTAATAGGGTAGGCAGCCACAACATCAGGATTTATCTGCCTCATTGCCTCTGCCATTGCCTCATTTCCTGTTAAAGCCTTCATAGGCATAGTTCCTCCCTGTTAACTGATATTATTCTAAGGACTTATGAAACGGTGAAGAGTGATGAGCGAACATCCCTCATCCCTTTTCTGGCATCTATCTCTCGGGTTTTGTCTCGATTGCCTTCGCTGTACAGACCTTTTCACATATCCCGCATCCTTTACAGTAGTCGTAGTCTATACCGACTACCTTATCATCCTTCATAAGGATTGCATCATCAGGACAGTATATAAAACAAAGAAGGCAATTGTTGCACTTGTCTTTTAAAAACTCTGGTCTCTCGCTCCTCCAGTCTCCGGTCTTGAAATCTCTTGAGGTTCCACCTTTTTCAATAGTACAGCCTATTGGCAGATCCTTCCATCCCTCTTTCATGCTACCTCCTCGTATGCTCTTTTTATAGACCGGATGTTTCCTTCTACAATTTGTGGTCTATTCCTAAACTTTATCTTTAACTTTTCTGTAACATCCCTCATAAATCTATCAAAATCAAGGACATTCGTAACCCCGATAACCGCTCCGAGCATAGGTGTATTTGGTATTTCCTTTCCTATAGTCTCCTTTGATATGCCAGAGGCATCAACTGTGTATACTTTTATATCTTTAAGTCCATAAGTTGCCTTTATTTCACCTGGAGTAGATTTTGTATTGACAAGAAGAATTCCATCCTTACCGAGACCCTCTGTTATAGGCTGAGTCTTCATAAGTGTCTCATCCAGAACTACTACGACCTCTGGTTTCTTAATCCCGGAGTGTATATGTATGGGTTCGTCAGACAGGCGATTAAACGCCTGCACAGGTGCTCCCATACGCTCGGGACCGTATTCAGGAAATGCCTGGATATACTTACCCGTTGCCATAGCGGCATCACCGAAGAGAAGTGCTGCAGTTTTTGCACCCTGTCCTCCTCTTCCATGCCACCTTATTTCAAACGGTTTCTTCATACCGCCTCCTACTATGTAATTTAGACAGAAATGGCATTGAGTTTTTCAGGTTAGACCAATATCCACACCACCTGTTACCTCTTTTACCTTTTCCTGGGCAATCTCTTGTGCCTTTTTCCTTGCCTCATTTACTGCAGAAAGAATGAGGTCCTCAAGAAGTGACTTATCTTTCATATTTATAAGTTCAGGGGCTATCTCCACCTTGACTATTTCCTGATTACCATTTACAATAACCTTTACCAGCCCACCACCAGACGATATTTGCGCGGTTTCCTTTTTCAAGTCATCCTGTATCCGGGCAATAGCTCCCTGTATCTCCTGAAAACTTTTCAGGAGTCCCAAAAGATTTTTCATAGTTATCCTCCTCTGGAGACAACTTCAGCAGAAAAAAACCTCAATGTCTTCTTCAGTATGGCACTTTCTTTTTCTATATCCTTTGCTTTGCCTTTTTTGAATACAATCTTCAAATCTTTACCTGTAATCTCGCTCAGATGCTTTTCTACCAGCTTTTTCTTTTCCTTTATAGCATCACGGTGAAAGTCATTTGGAAACTCAACAACAATTCTATTTTTGTCAAGTTCAACCGGGTTACCAAGTGCTATAATAGAGGCAATGGTTTTGCTTTCTTTCTCCATGGTCCCTGCAACCTGTTCCCATATCTCTTGCATTTTAGTCTTCGGTGTTGTGCCGTATGCGGTAATTTCATCTGTTCTATAGCTTTCTTTTGCCTCGGATACTGCTGGAGACTCTTCAGCAGCCCCGTAGGGCGTTGCCTCCAGACTCTCTATTATCTTCTCTATTGGCACCGTCTTGAAGGCAGATAATCTTGTCATTGTTTCCAACAGGTATATATCAGGATTTTCAGAATAGCGCATCTCTCGTCTTGTTTCTAAAAGAAATCTCATTATTCTCAAAATAACATTGGGCGATTGCTGGGAGTCTGCGGTTATATATTTCTTCCTTTCTTCCGGCAGGAGAGATATATTTACGTTGGTATTGACTAAAAGCACAAGGCGAAGATGCTCAAGAAACCCTGTGAGTATTTCTTCTGCACTTATTCCGGATTCGATCATCTGCTGTATAAGGGAAAGAAGTTCCTTTGTATTTCCTTTAGCTATGTAGGATTGTATGTTAAAAAATACATCCTCACTGGGCAATCCAAGCACATTTCTTATATCTTCTTCTCTGATAAGAGAATCTGAATACGCTACCAATTGGTCTAACATACCTTCGGCATCTCGTAAAGCCCCGTCTGCCTTTCTAGCAATGAGTTTGATAGCATTTTCTTCTATTTTTATCTTCTCTTTTTCTATTATAACCTTTAACATACTGAGGGTATCTTCAAACCCAATTCTTCTGAAGTTGAACCTTTGACATCTTGATAATATTGTTTGAGGTAATTTCTGTGGTTGCGTCGTAGCAAATATAAATATAATATGAGATGGAGGTTCCTCAAGAATCTTAAGAAGGGCATTGAAAGCCGGATCGGTTAACATATGGACTTCATCTATAATATATACCTTGTATCTTGAAGAACTTGGGACATATCTTGCGTTTTCTCTCAGGTTTCGTATCTCGTCTATTCCTCTGTTGCTTGCTCCATCTATCTCTATCACATCAACAGAACTTCCTTGTGTGATTTCTTTGCAGTGTACGCATTCGTTGCAGGGAGTGGGTGTTGGGCCGTTATCGCAGTTCAACGCCTTTGCAAGTATACGAGCGGTTGTTGTTTTTCCAACTCCTCTCGGTCCTGCGAAGAGATAGGCATGTGCTATTCTGCCCTGTGAGATTGCGTTCTTAAGGGTGGTAGTGCAGTGTTTCTGCCCTATAACCTCGTCAAAATTTCTTGGTCTGTATTTGCGGGCGAATACTGTATACATTGAAGAAAATAGGTCCTTTTGGGGAGGTCAAAGAGAGAAAAAATCTTGTTTAATTTTAAAAAGTTAAAATAAGCGACGGTAATGCAAGAGATTTTTGGGTTCAGTGACCACATTATAACATAAAAATATTAATTTGTCAAGGAAAAAATAAAAAATGTTCTTGGTTAGCTGATTTTTTTGCTTGACATTTTCTCTTTTTTGCTGTAAAATAAAATGTGCTATAATTTTTATTTATATGGAGGTAATATGGAATTTATAAACTTAGATAAGTTAAATGTGGATGTTAAAAAGAAGTTAAAGCCATACTGTAATAGTGTACTAACAAAGCTTACTGACAATGTAAAGTCCATAGTGGTATATGGAAGCGCATCTTCAGGGGAATAATAAGATTACGAGGAGAGACTCCTCATTTCAAGCATCTCTTGACACACTATCAGCTTTGGCGAGTTATGTAGATTGAATGTAAAAGCGTATACTTATGAAATTTGGTTTCCATATATCAATATCCGGTGGCTTTGGGAGAGTTGTCGAAAGAGCAAAAATAAGAGGGTGTGACACTATACAGTTGTTCTCACGCAATCCCAGAGGATGGCGATATTCTCCATTAAAAGAAGAAGAAATAGAGAAATTCAAGCAAAACAGAAAGACTTGCGGCATAGATCCTGTATTCACACACCTTTCTTATCTGCCCAACCTTGCTTCTCCGAAATCTGACCTCTTGAGGATTTCTATATTTACATTGGAAGAAGAACTACATAGAGCGAAGATTCTTGGTGCAGATTTTGTTGTGGCACATATGGGTGCAAAGCTTGATTCACCACTTGAAAAGGCCATATCAAGGATAAGTGATTCAATAAATACCGCATTTGGGAATGTAAAAAATAATGTAATTCTGTTACTTGAAAACACGGCAGGTGAAGGCTCTGAGGTGGGCGATAGATTTTCCGTGATTAGAGGTGTTATTGATAGGATCGACGATAAGGGGAGAGTTGGTATGTGTCTGGATACCGCACACGCATTCGAAGCAGGATATGATTTGTCAACGGAAAAGGGGGTTAGTGATACTTTGAAAGAATTTGATGATACAATAGGATTGGATATACTTTATCTTCTCCACTTGAATGATTCAAAGACCCCACTTGGGTCACATCGTGATCTTCACTGGCATATAGGAGAAGGATACATTGGACTTGAGGGTTTTAGAAATATTGTAAATTGTCCTCTTCTATCACATCTGCCGTGTATAATGGAAACGCCAAGAAAGAACGAAGAAGACGACATAAAAAATATGAAAACGGTAAGGGGGCTGATAACCAAATAAGTTCAAAATCAACGATTTTATGGAACAATGATCCAGAGATAAGAACCATAACTTAGATACTACCAAAGAGACAAAATCAGAATTATAACATAGTAATGTATGAGAATCACAGATTACTGGCAATTGAGGGAAGAAATAAAGAAGGGAGATATAAAGAACAGTTATCTCCTTGCTGGTGAAAATGATTTTATCAAAGAAGAGATTATAGATCTTCTTGAAACAAGTCTTGTAGAGAAAAAATCAAGGGCGTTTGATGAAACGAAATTTTATGGGGACGAACTGCCAGATGATATTTACCGGCATATATGTTCACCCCCCGTTGCCTCAAAGAGACATCTTTCTGTGATTTTTGGTATCGACCGAATCAAAAAAGGCAACGAACAGATAAAGAGGGTAGTAGAATCATTATCCCCGTTTCTGTGTATCGTCTTAACAGCCGGTAAAATAGACAAAAAGAAAGAAAACAAGTTTATCAAATGGGTTTTAGATAATGTATATACACTTGTATGTGAAAAATTTTCAGAGGATGAAGTAAAGAGATGGATTTTGGAAACCGTAAAGAGTAAAGGAGCGGATATATCTCGAGATGCCATTTGTCTCCTCTGGGACTTCAGTGGTGATGATATGCTCTCACTGCATTCGGAGATTGAGAAACTTTTGACATTCAAGCCCAAAGGAGCGATTGAGACGAAAGATATTAAAGCGATTGTTGGAGAAGACAGGATATTGTCAATATACACACTTGAACAAGCAATCTACGAAAGTGACCTTCGCAAAGGAATGAAGGCACTGGAAAACCTTTTTATGTGGGGAGAGAAGCCTACAGTCATAGTTTACAGGTTGAGGATATGGCTCTCGTCGTCTCTCTCGGGCAAGGGCTGGAAAAATAGTCTTGGTTTTGATGATGCTGCGATGGCAATATCCATGCTAATGGAAACAGAACTGTCTATAAAACGCGGAGAAATGGATGGCAGATTTGCGGTAGAAGAACTGGTATACAAGTTAATAAATAGAAGGTAGACTCTTGGATCATACCAGTGGTTGTGGAGTATTTGAAGTTTAGAGGTTTTATGTTGGGCTTTGAAGGTTGGGATTTGTTTGGGATTTACTTGCCTGCCGATAGCAGGCTGCTTGGAAATTGAGATTTAGAGGAGATAAAGGGGGTATTTTTATATGGAATTCAAACAGCTTGATGATATAAGATGGATACTGGAAAAGACCGGCGATATGAGAGTGCCGGGGCTTATATATGCAGACAGGGAACTTCTTCAGCATATTGAGAGAGAGAATGTAGCATCTCAGATAGCAAATGTTGCATACCTACCTGGTATTGTGGGTTATTCTCTTGGTATGCCCGATATACATTGGGGATATGGCTTTCCTATAGGAGGAGTTGCAGGAATAAGAACAAGCGATGGAGTAATATCCCCAGGTGGAGTTGGTTATGATATCAACTGTGGTGTGAGAATGCTACGGACAGGGGTTAGAGAAGGTGAGGTTAGCCCCTATCTTGGGCAGCTTCTCGACGCCATATACAGTAATGTTCCCTGTGGAGTTGGGTCAAAGGGTAAACTCAGATTGACAAAGAGTAATCTCGAAGAGGTGCTTGTAAAAGGTGCGGGATGGATGGTAGACAATGGATTCGGTGAATCCCGTGATTTACTTGTATTAGAAGAAGAGGGAATGCTGAGTGGCGCTGATCCCTCAAAAATAAGTAATAGGGCATTTGAGAGAGGCATGCCACAACTCGGCACATTGGGTGCAGGCAACCATTTTCTTGAAATTCAGGTGGTTGATAAGGTTTATATTCCTGGTATTGCAGAGATGTTTGGACTTTTTGAGGGAGAAGTAACCTGTATGATTCACACCGGTTCAAGAGGATTCGGACATCAGGTTTGCGATGACTATCTGAGAGTATGTGAACACGCAGTAGAAAAATATCACATCTATCTTCCTGATAAAGAGCTATCCTGTGCCCCGATAGATTCAAAGGAGGGAAGAGATTATTTTGGTGCTATGGCATGTGCTGCAAACTTTGCTTGGGCAAATAGGCAGTGTATAACCCATTGGATAAGAGAGTCGTTTGGCAGTGTATTCAGTAACGCAAGGTTGGAAATAATATATGATGTTGCCCATAACATAGCAAAAATTGAGAAACACATAGTTGATGGCAAGACCATGGAGCTCTGTGTACATCGCAAGGGAGCTACAAGGGCATTTCCAAAAGGACATCCACAGGTACCGAAAATTTATAGAGATGTTGGCCAGCCAGTTCTCATCCCTGGGGATATGGGAACTAACTCATATATACTCGTAGGAACCGAGACAGCAATAAAGGAGACCTTTGGCTCAACCTGTCATGGTGCAGGCAGGAGACTGTCAAGACATAAGGCGATAAAGGCAGCAAGGGGTAGAAGCATTGATGGAGAACTCAGAAAGAAAGGTATACTGGTGCGCGCAAAATCATACAGAACACTTATGGAAGAAATGTCGGATGCATATAAGGATATTGATAAAGTAGTTTCGGTTGTGGAACGAGCCGGAATTTCAAAAAAGGTTGCCAAAATGAGACCCATAGGAGTTATAAAAGGGTAATTTATGAATAAGAAATTGACGACAAAGGAAGCGGTGATTGTGCTTGTAATATTTGGATTACTTGCTATATTTGGAGTTATAAGATTCAGAATAACACAGGACAGATATAAAACATACATAGGAAATATTATAGTAAATAAGGTTGAGAATGCCTTACTAAAACATCACGAGAAAACTGATACATATTTATTGCTTCAAGATACACTTATAACAGATTACAATGCTTTTAGGGAACTCTTTCCTCTAAAATTGCCAGTTGCAGATTTTCAACAGTTTGTTTACAAAGCGGACAAGAAGGAATATTACATAAGCGTAATTACTAATGACAGAAAGGGGACTGAGATAAAGAGAGTTAGTAAGCAGGGGTTCATTACAGATCCCTAAAGTAATATAATAGGATTGTTGATTGCAGGGTGTGTTATGAATAGGGTTGTATTTCTTGGGACAGCAGGTGCAAGAATCGCAGTATTCAAACAGATAAGGGCGTCTGGTGGAATATGGCTTGAACTGAATGATACAAGGATACTGATAGACCCGGGTCCTGGCTCTCTTGTCAAATGCTGTGCCTCGAGAGCAGGACTGGATCCCCGGAAAATAGACGCTGTATTTCTCTCACACAGGCATCTCGACCATTCTGCGGATATGAATGTAATGGTGGAGGCAATGACGGAAGGCGGACTTAAAAAGAGAGGCGCTGTTTTTCTGCCGGCAGATGCATTGAGCGATGATCCTGTTCTGTGGAGTTATGCAAGAAGTTATGTAGAAGAGATAATCATTCTGAAAGAGAACGAAACATATAGTCTAAAGAAGTTGAAGATTTATATATCAAAAAGGCTTATTCACAGTGTTGAGACATACGGAGCAAAATTTGAAGGAGATAAGACCATAGTATATATACCGGATACAAAATTTTTTCCCACGCTTTATGAAGATTTTAAGGGGAATATACTTATAATAAATGTGGTAAGAAAAGAAAAAAGTGAATATGACCATCTGTCGCTTGGAGAAGCAAGAGAGATAATTAAAGCAATTAAACCGGAAACAGCAATACTCACGCATTTCGGGATGACGATGATAACGGCGAAACCCTGGGTACTGGCAGAAAAATTACAGGAAGAGATAGGAATAAAGGTGATCGCAGCAAGAGATGGAATGCAGTTTGCCCTATGACTTTTATTTTTGACTTTGACGGTACATTAACCAACCTGTTTCCTCATGCAGATGCGATGAGAGAGATGATGGTGAAGATACTTGTGTCTAAAGGGATTCCCGAATATTTTGATAGTTAATCTTACTTTCTATGTTAAAACTTGGGATAACAGGAATACCCGGTGGTGGTAAAAGCACGATCTTTACCGCCCTTACCCGTAAAGAAACTATATATACATCGGAGCCCGATATTGCAGTAGTAAGCATATCCGACGAAAGACTGGACTATCTTGCCCGTTTATTCAAAAAGGAGAAAGTAGTGTATGAGGCAATAGAGTTTGTAGATGTTAAAAACAATAAAAACCTGTTGAAGAATATGGATATTTTGATTGTGGTTGTGCCTTTTTTTGGCGGCTTTGATACTCCTAAAAATTATCTGGAAGAGGTAGAAAATGAGTTTATAGTTGAAGATGCTCTCCTGTGCGAGGAAAGATGTAAGAGAATTGAAAAGAGCAAAAAGGAAGAGATAGAAGGAGAATTAGACCTACTGAGGAAGCTAGGAACGACCCTAGAGGAGGAAAAACCGCTTCGTGTCTATGAATTGAATCCCTGGGAAAATAAAATCATAAAGGGATTTACATTTTTGTCTATAAAACCCTGCATCTGTATTTTAAATCTTGAGGAAGGGATAGAAGAAAAAGCCGTGAGTTTCCCATTTGTGCATTCAATTCCTGTGATAGCGGTGTATGGTGAACTCGAAAAGGAGGTTATTCTTGCAGGAGACGAAGAGGAGATGAGAGCAGAATTTGGACTGGGCCTCCCCCTTATATTGAGACTCAAAAACACTGTGTTTGAAGCCAAGAACATTGTAACATTCTATACGGTAGTTGGTAAGGAAGCAAGGGCATGGAATATAGAGAAAGGGACAACTGCAATAGAATCAGCAGGGAAAATACATTCAGATATAGCACACGGTTTTATAAAGGCAGAAGTGGTTCCATTCAATGTTTTAAAAGAGACCGGTTCTTTCAATGAGGCAAAACACCAGGGCAAGGTGAGACTTGAAGGAAAGGAATATGAGATTAGCGATGGTGATGTAATAGAATTCAGGTTTAGTGTGTAGATTTGTTTTTTGTATCTTTTAATAAGGAGGTATTATGGAGTTTTTGCTACTTGGAGGGATGATACTTGTAATGGGACTTACGAGTAAGGTAAAGATGCTGAAAGATGCAAACAAGGCACTCATAGGGCTGAAAATACCTATTGGTATAGTTATATTCGTTGTCGGTCTTGTTCTCCTTACAACGGGAGGAACATATATTAAAACCGCTTATCGGGGTACTCTTGTCTTTCCAGGTATCATGGGTTTAATAGCAGGTGCATTTCTAATCTTTGATTTGTTTAAGCTTATACCTCAGGCGCAGGAATCTATAGACAAGGTGACGAATACCATAAATGCCCTGCAAGTTCCTGTTGGCATCATTACTATAATAGCCGCATTGATAGGCATGTTTTAACGGATGAAGGTATTCATAAAGACACTTGGATGTCCAAAGAATCTTATTGATTCTGAGGTTATTACGGGTTACATTTTGAAAGGGAAGAATTCCATCACAAAAGACTCTTCCGAGGCTGATGTGATAATTCTGAATACCTGTGCATTTATACAGGATGCGGTAAGAGAATCAGTGGAAGAGATATTGTATCTATCAAATCTGCGGGGGAGACTCATAGTTACAGGATGTCTCCCCCAGAGATTTAAAAAGGCGTCTCGAGGATGCGATTTTATAGTTGGTCTCGGCAGATATGACTTCTGGGAAAGACTTGGGAGGGGAAATCTTCCAGAATCCTGCCTTTTAGTCTCATCTAACAATTATATCTTTAATGACACAAACAGGGTGTTACTGACTCCAGCTCACTATGCATATTTGAGGATTGCTGAAGGATGCTCGAATAGATGCAGTTATTGTATTATTCCATACATCAGAGGACCGTATCGTAGTAAAAAGATAAAGGATATAGTGACAGAGGCAGAATATTTGAGAGATGCTGGTGTAAAGGAGTTCATTCTTATAGCACAGGACACTACTAATTATGGAATTGATATATATGGTGAATATAAACTACCAGAAATTTTGCAAAGGCTTTCGACAGTTGACGGAGTTGACTGGATAAGATTGTTATATGCTCATCCAGCCCATTTGACAGATGATATGATAGATATAATTAGAGAAAGCAAAAAGATTGTAAAATATATAGATCTGCCTATTCAGCATATATCTAATTCCATCTTGAAATCAATGCGAAGAAAGGTTACAAGAGAGAGGATTGAAGAGATTGTCAAAAATTTAAGGACTATTCCAGGGATGCACATAAGGTCCGAGGTGATGGTAGGATATCCAGGAGAAGGAGAGAAAGAGTTTGCAGAACTTATAGATTTTCTTCTTTCTGTAAAATTTGACTCACTTGGACTCTTTAAATTTTCTTTGGAAAAAGAGGCACCTGTACATAGAGATGGAACTTCGTCTGACCTGCTTTCTATTGAGGAGATAGAGGAGAGATACGATATAATTATGGAGATTGCAAGACAGCTGTCATATGAACACAATTGCTCTCTTGTTGGTAGAACCCTTAGAATCATTGTGGACGGCCTCGGTGAAGGTAGAACTCAGTGGCAGTCACCTGAGATAGACGGTGTAGTATTTTTTGAAGGAGATGCAAGAATAGGTGAATTTACAAATATTAAAATTACCAATGCGGAGGATTTTGATCTTTTTGGAGTTACAACAGACTCATTTCTCCATACACGTACCAGTCCTTCATAATCAATCTTGATTTCTAATCTCTTTCTCTTTAATGGAACTCAAAATTTTGCTTGATTGCATAGGAAAATATAAAACACGAATATCACGCCTGCCTGCGGTAGGCAGGAATTAACAAATCGCACGAATTTCTTTTATTTTTGAGATGTTGTTATGTTATTTGTGTGCATTCGATTGACCTGCCCCGCACCTATGCACCTGCCTACCGTCAGGCAGGTAGGTGCGGGGTGAATGTAATTCGTGGTGTCTTTTTTCTTGACGGATAGGAATTTAGTAG
>PEYP01000060.1 GCA_002774315.1 Candidatus Stahliibacteriota bacterium CG08_land_8_20_14_0_20_40_26 | reverse complement strand
CAAGATAAAAAAGTTAGCGCCTGCCTGACGGCAGGCAGGGATTACACAGATTTGACGGATTATACCAAAATTTTTGTAACCTTTTTTAACTTTTTCCAACTATATGAGTGAAGGCGATAGAAAAAGCCACAGATTACACAGATAGCGGTGATTAACACAGAGACAACCACTGAAATCAGTGGCTAAAAAATAAAATCAGTGAAATCTGTGGCTAAACTCTATGAAATCTGTAGCTGAAAGAGGAGGTGATTAATATGAAAAGATACTATCCCCTTGCAGAAATATCCAGATTGGAGGATACATTCGATAGGTTCGTTGATAGATTCTTCTCTGATTTTTTCCCAGCCAGATGGCAGGCAGAGGAGAGATTACCAGAGGTCGAATGGGTCCCTGCTGTTGATCTCGTGGAGAAAAAAGAATACTTCCTTTTGAGAACTGAGATTCCAGGAATAAAGAAAGAAGACCTTGATATCTCAGTAACGGATGATTCCATAACCATTAAAGGGGAAGTAAAGAAAGAAAAAGAGGAGAAAGATGAAACGTATTATCTTGCGGAAAGATGTTGCGGTTCATTTGGAAGATGTGTGAAACTCCCACAGGAAATAGATCCAAACAAGGTAGAGGCAACGCTTAAAAACGGTATCCTGGAACTTAAACTCCCGAAGAAGGAAGTGCGGAAGACGAAGGTTGTTGAAGTAAAGGTGAAGTAGGTTCTGACCCGAAGGGGCGTTCAATTGAACGCCCCTTTTTATTTTATAACAGGGACTTTAACGAGACTTGTAAGAGACTTTTCTTTTTTCTTGACTTGAAACTACATATGTGTTATAATAAAAACATATGAAGGAGACTGTTGCCATAGTGGGAATAGGAAGAGTGGGAACATCTATCGGAGTTGCATTGTGTAGTGCAGGGTATAGAATTATCGGCCTCTCGTCAAGAGGTAAGAAAGATTCTCCTCTTTTCTCTGTTTGTAAGGACTTCTCTATAAAACCCTATGAGGTAACAGGTCTGGCTGATATCGTTTTTCTCACCGTTCCAGACGATGTAATAGAAGAGGTATGTCGGAAGATAGCAAGATTCGGAGGATTCAAAGATAGTTCGCTTGTTATTCATACAAGTGGTGCCCTTTCGTCTGATATACTCTCTTCTGCGGAGGGATGTAGATATTTATCTATACATCCTGTTAAACTATTTACCTCGCTTTGTCCCGTCTCACTTAAAGGAGTATATTTTTCAATAGAGGGAAGTGATACAGATACAGGAATACGCATAGTGAAGGATATCGGGGGTATTCCTTTCTTAATAAACAGAGAGGACAAGTTACTATATCATGCGGTGTTGTCATTCTCCTCTTCGCACCTTACGGGTCTTATTGGGCTCGAGGTGTCTATTCTGGAAAGAGCAGGTCTGGATAAAAGGC
This sequence comes from Candidatus Stahliibacteriota bacterium CG08_land_8_20_14_0_20_40_26, assembly GCA_002774315.1. Classification (GTDB taxonomy): domain Bacteria; phylum Hydrothermota; class UBA3073; order UBA3073; family UBA3073; genus UBA3073. The sequence goes on along the minus strand of PEYP01000060.1, from coordinate 20,316 downwards.
TGGCTATTCTCCTTGCCCGAGATACACTAAAAAATATTGATAAGGATGGTGTAATGACTTCCTTCGCTGGACCTGTAAGGAGGATAGATAAGGGAACTATAAAGAAGGAGATAGAAGCACTGAAGGGTGTATCCAGAATAGCGGTGGATACATACAGGTTGCTGACAAGACTGTCGGTGTATGTAGAAAGAGAGTTGGGTGTTATAAATAAGGAAGATGCAGATTCTCTGATGGAGATTTTAGGCGGTGAATAATCTGAATTTTCAGATTTAGCCTCCCATTATTTCATCCTGTCTTGGTTTATACCCGAGTTTAAATGAGTATGCAGACATTGTAACTCTGCCCTCTGGTCTCAGTTCAAGAATTTGAAGTATTCCATCAGCAGTCGAAACGAGGAGTCCATCGTTGTTGATGATTTCCCCGGGTCTCTTTCCTCTTCCTGGAAGAGCTCTTCCCCTTAATATAATAAGTCTCTTTCCTCTGAATGTAGTATATGCGCCCGGAGTAGGAGATAAAGCCAGAATGAGGTTTTTTATTTTTTCTGCGCTCTCATTCCAATTTATTTTTCTCTCTTCTTTCTTTATTTTTGGGGCATAGGTAGCATCTCCCTCTTGAGGTATTCCTTTAAAGCCTTTTTCCACGAGTGCTATACTTTTTAGAAGAAGCCCTGCGCCAATTCTTGTTAATCTTATCTTTAATTCACCGTAACTTTCATTCCTACCTACAACCGCTGGTTGCTTCATTATTATGTCCCCTCTATCCATGTATCTTGATAGGAAGAAAGTGGTGACCCCTGTTTCTTTTTCCCCGTTCATGATTGTTCTTTGAATAGGGGAAGCTCCTCTGTATTTGGGGAGTAAAGAAGGATGAAGGTTGATTGAACCAGATCTAGGGATTGAAAGTATTATATCTTTCAGAATATAACCATAGTCTATAACAACGAGAATATCTGGTGATTGTTTTCTTATAATTTTTGCCGTGTTATCCTCATTAGGATTGGCTACAGCGAGTAATGGAATCCCCAATTCTCTGCAACAAGATGCCACAGGAGATTCTATCTTGCCACAAGAGGTAATAACTAGTGCAGCATTATGGCAAGAAGTAAGGCATACGAGCGGGTAAGTGGCAAATCCTCCTGTGCCGAAAAAAACGACCTTCATATTAGCCTTTTATTCTTGATACAGCTGATTTGTCCACAGTAATTTCACACTTTTCAGACGCCTTAATCGTAACCGTATTATCATTGACCCTTGTAATCAGTCCGTGAATCCCTCCCGTGGTTATAACCTTATCCCCTCTCTTTAGAGAGCTCAAGAGTTTCTGATGCTCCTTTTGTTTTCTCTGCTGAGGCAGTATGAGGAGAAGATAAAATATAACAAATATGAGGATGATAGGTACGAGGGATATAAACGCCGATCCTCCTCCCTGTGCTGTTGACGGTTGTTGTGCCATTGCATATAGCATATAACCCTCCTGGTATAATATCAAAAATGAAAGGGAATTCCCGACAGCACAGAATTCCAAAATCCTAATTTCCAATTTCCAACAAAAATCCAAATGCCATAACACAGATTACACAGATAAAAACATAGATAACACTGATTTATTTCACAATCTGAGAAGGTCACTCCTACCATTACCTCATCACCACATCTCTCATCCCTCTTCCCTCATCTCTCTTCACCAGAGGTGTCTACATCTTCTCGGGCGCAATAATACCAAGGAGTGAAAGACCATTACCAAGAATCTGTTTTATAGCGGAGGTAAGTGTAAGTCTTGCTTCTGATAGGTCTCCATCATTGCTCACTACACGGTGTCTTTCGTAAAATGTATGAAACAAGGACGCAAGTTCAGTGAGATAGGTTGCAATATAGTTAGGTTCAAATGTCCTTTCGACCTCTTCCACAATCTCCGGAAAATGCATTAGTTTTCTTAAAAGGTCCATTTCTTCTTTATTGCCAAGCAACTTGACTTTTGAGTCATTTATACCAATACCTCTCTCTTTTGCAACTCTTTCTATACTAGACATTCTGGCGTATGCGTACTGAATATAATAGACGGGGTTTTCTTTTGATTCCCTCTTTGCAGCATCTATATCAAATACAAGGTGACTGTCCCTTTTTCTTGTTAAAAAAATGAATTTGGCTACATCCTTGCCTATAGTTGATATTATCTCATCCAATGTTATGAATTTACCTTCCCGTTTAGACATTCTCTTCTTTTTTCCGTCTTCAAGAATAGTTACCCACTGTGATATTAGAAAGACGAGATTGCCTGATGGATAATTTAGTGCTTCCAATGCACCCTTCAAAGGAGGAATATGTCCCAGGTGGTCCGGTCCGAGAATGTCAATCAATGTATCATATCCTCTCTCAAATTTATTTACATGATATGCTATATCCGGCGTGAGATAGGTATACTCTCCATCGCTTTTTATTAATACTCTGTCCTTCTCGTCTCTGAAGGATGATGTTTTAACCCATACTGCATTGTCTTTTTTATATATTAATCCCTTACTCTTGAGTTTTTCAATTATGTCAGGGCATACTTTCCTTATTTCACTTTCTCTAACCCAGTTAGTAAACTCCACACCAAAGTCTGTAAGTGTTTTTTTCTGCAAGGAAAGAATCGTTGAGACTGCAAATTCTTCAAAGTTCTGTGGTTTCATAACACGTGCTCTGTCGGCAAGTTCGCTAATATATTCGCCCTTATATCCTCCTTCCGGCACATTATCTCCTATCATTCGTGCATTGATAGATTTTGCGAGTAGTTTTATCTGTCTACCACAATCATCTATATAGTACTCCTTGTCTACAGAGTATCCCATAAAGGAAAGTACACGGTAAAGACAATCGCCGATACTTGCTGCTCTGCCATTTGGTACCTCGAGTGGACCTGTTGGATTTGCACTTACAAATTCTAACAGTATTCTCTTTCCCTCTCCCTTATTATACGAACCATAGAGGCTGCCTTCTTTTCTTACCATATCTATTGCCCCGAAAAGAGCCGACTTAGAGAGAAAGATATTTATAAAACCATTCTTTGTTTCTGCCTTCTCGATTATATCCAGTTTCTTTTTTACATTGCTCAATATATTGTGGGCATTCTCTTTTGGCTCTCCTTCGATAGAAAAAGCAATGTTTGTCGTATAATCGCCAAATGCCGGGTTTCTTGTTGCCGTGATTTCCACAGGCAATCTCGTGCACTCCTTCAACCATTCTTGTATTGTATCCTTTATTCTCATATGTATTAGTATAACATAACTTGCTGGATTTGTCAAGGGAAAATTACGAGGAATTCGTGTTATTTGATTAATTCGTGTAGAATTCGTGTTTATTTTTTCCCTTGACTTTTTATTATTTTCGTGTTATAATAATCCCCGCTATAGGAAGGATAAGAGTTGCCAGGTAAAAAGATTGACTTTTAATCTGTGTAATCAGGTATAATGAACATTATACCAGGAGGGTATATGAGAAAGTTTGCATTCGTTGGGTCTATACTCGTTTTTGCCATTCCTCTCTTTTGCGATACCCCTGAGGAACTCATAAAAGAGACAGCAGAGGAGATACTTACCGAGTATAGCAAACCAATGGTTACCGCGTTCGGAACTGCAATGGGAACGGATTTTATTGACAGGAAACATCATGGATGCTTGGGGTTTGATTTAGATGTGAAACTATCGTGGATTTCTATACCAGAGAAAGCAAAGACTGCTACATACGAAATTTCTCTTGGTGATACGCTCGATACCTTATTCACAGGTAACACGATATTTGGTGGCTCTAATCCGGTTCAGGGAGACCCCATGAGGCTTAAGGGACTTGATCTTTCAGGTATACCTTTTGCTGTTCCTCAGGTAAACATTGGTCTTAGTAAGGGTTTGAATGTGAGTGTGAGATGGGTTCCATTCCAACTGAAGGGGACATCAGGACAAATTTTTGGTGCTGGTCTGAAATATGCCACTGATGATTATCTACCAGTCCTGATGTTCTCTTTGAACTTTATCGCAGGTATTGGTTACCAGTATTTCCAATTTGGAGATATAACAAAAACAAACAATATAAATGGTGCGGTTCTTGCAAAACTGGGCATTTCTCCTCCCCTGTTGCCGTTATCTTTCTCTCCATTTGTCGGAGTAGGTGTAGAGAATACGAGTGCCAACTTTAAATATGACTATGAGGGCATAAACATAGATAAGACTATAAAGGGGGCCAATACATTCAGGGGAGTCGTGGGACTTGGCATAGACTTTCTACTCTTTGATGTAGATGTAAGTTATAATATAGGGGAGATGAATGCTATCGGATTGGGAATTGGGATCGGGATTAGATAAGGCAGTAATCAGTAATCGGTGATCGGTGGCTGATATTGTGTAAGAGAGAACGAGTTATATTTAGCAATAACACCGCAAGGCAGGGTGTGGCCATAAATTTTCATTTTGATATGTCCCACTACAGCGGCGTTACAGTGGGAGATAATGACTTTGATACCTGCCTACCGGCAGGTAGGTTTGATTTTTAATATTTACATTTTATTGATGGGGGTGATATGCTTGAGGATAAACTTTCTACAGTGGCAAAGGCGATGAAACGCTCCGAGATAAGGGAATTGCTGAAACTGGTTGCAAAACCGGAGATAATATCCTTTGCCGGTGGAATGCCAGACCCAACACTATTCCCATCAAAGTTAATTGCAGAGGTTACATCTGAAGTAATGGAAAAAGAAGGAGAGCGGGCTCTTCAGTACGGCCCCACGGAGGGTGATACTGAATTAAGGGAGAAATTGGCGGAATGGGATAAGGTTGACATAGATAATATCCTTATAACCACGGCATCACAGCAGGGGCTGGACCTTGTGAGCAAGATATTTATAGATCCGGGAGATACTGTTATAGTTGGTTATCCAACATATTTGGGTGGACTTCAAGCATTCAATTCTTACGATGCAAAATTCATCGGTATACCCTTGGATGACGAGGGGATGAAAGTGGATGTACTGGAAGGCACACTTCAGAAACTGTCAAGAGATAGAAATCTTCCAAAATTCATCTATATAGTTCCCGATTTTCAAAATCCGAAGGGTGTAACAATGCCCACGGATAGGAGAAAAAGGGTGCTGGAACTTGCGTCTAAATATGACCTCTTGATTTTATCAGATACCCCATACAGACCACTCAGATACTCGGGGGAACCCTGTCCCAACTTTTTTCACCTTGATGGTGGGATGGAAAGGGTTATCACTCTTTTTACCTTCTCCAAGATTCTCTGTCCGGGCTTCAGGCTTGGATATATTGTTGCTCCTCCAGATATTATAGATAAACTGGTTGTAGCTAAACAGGGGACAGACCTCTGCACGTCCCCCTTCAATCAAGCGATTGTAAGAGAGATAATTAAACAGGACAAACTTGATAGACACATAAAAAAATTGGTCTCTGTGTATAAAGAGAAAAGAGATAGAATGCTCTCAGCCCTTGATAATTATATGCCAAAAATGGAGGGACTATCTTGGACGAGGCCAGACGGAGGTCTCTTCCTGTGGCTTACACTTCCTGAGGGAATGGATGCAAACAGGATGTTTGAAAGGGCGCTTGCAAGTAATGTAGCTTATGTTGTTGGTTCTGCGTTCCATTATGACGGTAATTGTAAAAATACGATGAGATTGAATTTTTCCTATCCCACTTTAGAGAAGATAGATGAAGGTATAAAACGACTCGCCAAGGTTATTGAGGAAGAAGCAAAGGAGGTATTATGACAAGAGGCGTGAATGCCCTTCTTAAGCTCGGGGAGGTAGCAATAACCAACCGATACGCAAGAAAATTTCTCTTGAATAGTATCGAGAGGCGTATCTACGAAGACCTTATAGAGAAGAATCCTGATGATAGACCCCTCAAGGTTCAAGAGGACAAGTGCCTTCTTGGCAAAGCGCTTCTACATTCTATAAAAAGGGCTTTTGATAGGGGTCTTGTATCGAATCAAACTGCAAGAGGAATTATACAGGTTTTCCTTGGTAATGTGTTTTTTGGTGGTTTTTATAAGAGGCGCAAATTTATAGAAAAGCATGGATTCAAACCCCCTATGTTTATCACGATATCTCCTATTAAGTCTTGCAATTTAAGGTGTAAAGGGTGTTACGCAAATGCGGACGCTACTCCAAGAAAACTGCCCTATGATGTATTTGATGGCATCATAAGAGATGCGAAAAAATTATGGGGGGCAAACTTCTTTGTGATATCCGGTGGAGAACCTCTTATGTACAGAGATAAAGGCAAAACCATATTGGATATTGCAAAGACGCATGATGATTGCTTTTTCCTGATGTATACAAACGGTACTTTTATAGATGAGAAAATGGCGGAATCTCTTGCATCTGTAGGTAATATAACGCCTGCAGTTTCTGTAGAAGGTTTCAAGGAAGAGACAGACGCAAGAAGAGGTGAAGGTGTTTACGAAAAAATACTCACTGCAATGAAGAATTTAAGGAATGTTGGTGTCCCATTTGGTATATCAGTTACAGTTACAAAGGATAACCTGGGCCTTATTATGACTGATAAATTTATTGATTTCTATCTTAATGAACAGGGTGCTATATACGGATGGTATTTTCATTATATGCCTATAGGAAGAAGGTATACACTGGAATTACTTCCTTCGCCAGAAGATAGAGTGAAACTCCTTCATAAAGAGTGGAAATTAGTTAAAGAAAAGGATGTATTTCTTGTGGACTTCTGGAACTCAGGCACTGCATCAGACGGTTGTATATCTGCTGCAAGAGGTGGAGGATACTTCTATATAGATTGGGATGGTAATATATGCCCATGTGTATTCGTCCCGTACTATCTTGATAATGTAATTGAACTATACAAAAATGGCAAGAACCTCTCTGATGCTATGCAGTCAGAACTTTTTAAGAAGATAAGGAAATGGCAAAGCGAGTACGGATATGAGAGACCCAGGAATGAGGTAGGAAATTGGTTGAGGCAGTGTCCTATAAGAGACCACTATGATGTAATGCACAAAATTCTTACTGAGACGAATGCCAAGCCAAACGACCCCTCAGGAGAGGAAGCACTGAAAGACAAAGAGTATGTAAGGGGACTTTCTACATATGGGAAAAAGATAGAGAAACTCACAAAAGAGACTTGGGAAAAAGAATACTTATTTAGAGATCCAGAAAAGATGCAAAACGACTTTTGAGATAAGCAGATTAGGTTTTTGAATCTATCACAGTTTTGTGCATGGAATAGGAGGTAGATGTGGTCAAGATAAGATTACTACGAATGGGTAAAAAACATTCTCCATTTTACAGGATAGTTGTAGCCGATTCTCATTCTAAACGAGACGGGAAATACATAGAGGAGATAGGTATATATAATCCCCTGAGGAAGGAGGAGACAAGGCTCTCTCTGGAGCGCGCATCCTACTGGATTGAGAGAGGTGCTAAACCCACTGAAACAGTAGCCCGGTTGATGAAGAGCTGGGAAAGGAGGACATATGAGTCTGAAGGACTTGATAGAAATGATGGCAAAGGAGCTGGTTGACCAGCCCGATAAGGTCAGCGTATCCGAGATCAATGGTGAGCGTACCGTCGTATATGAACTCAGGGTAGATAAATCCGAACTTGGGAAGGTAATAGGCAAGGATGGGAAGACTGCGAGAGCTATGAGAACAATAATTACTGCCGCATCTATGAAGGCAGGAAAGCGCGCTGTGCTCGAGATACTTGAATGATGCGTGTAGATATCTTTACAGTAGCAAAGGAGATTTTCTCCGGCGCTATTTCGAAAGGTAACATAAAGCGTGCTCAGGAGAAAGGGTTATTAGAGTTGTATGTATGGGACCTTAGGGATTTTTCTCCCGATCCCCACCGCAGAGTAGATGATTATCCTTATGGTGGCGGACCGGGGATGATATTAAAACCCGAGCCTATATTCTATGGAGTTAGAAAGGTTCTTACACCTCAATCGCGAATTGTTCTTCTCTCCCCTCAGGGGAGGATTTTTAACCAGGAGATAGCAAAAGAGTTGTCCACACTCCCCCACATCATATTGATATGTGGACATTATAAGGGTGTTGATGAGAGAGTAAGAGATTATCTCATACAGGACGAGATATCCATCGGGGAGTATGTCCTTTCTGGTGGTGAAATTCCATCACTTGTTGTGCTGGACGCGGTAGTGAGGCTTATTCCTGGAGTAATTGGTGACCTGGAATCAGCGAAAGGCGATTCGTTTTATTCGGACAGTCTGGATGCGCCATATTATACAAGACCTGCAGATTTCGAGGGCATAAGGGTTCCTGATGCCCTGTTGTCTGGAAATCATGAGGCGATACGTAAGTGGCGGGCAGAAAAGAGAAGGAAGAGGAGGTTCTATGGAAGAGATACAGGATTTCAGTGTGGGCGATAAGATAAGGATATACATAAAGATAAAAGAAGGTGACAAAGAGAGAACCCAGAGATTTGAGGGTATTGTGATAAAAGAGAGAGGAAGTGGTATAGGCAAGACATTTACAGTGAGAAGGGTTTCGTACGGGATAGGTATAGAACGTATATTTCCGTTGCATTCGCCAAATATACAAAAGATTCAGGTGGTAAAACGAGGCAATGTAAGAAGGGCAAAACTCTATTACCTGCGGGGGAGAAAGGGCAAAAGTGCAATGAAGGTCAAGGAGACGTAAAAAACATGGATACCAGAAGGCAGTTTGGTATAGGTGGGGAAGAGAAGGCAAGTGGGTTTCTCAGGAATAAAGGTTATTGTATCCTTGACAGAAATTATAGGAGAAAAGGTGGAGAGGTAGACATTGTCTGTGAAAAAAAAGGCACGGTGGTCTTTGTTGAAGTTAAGAGAAGAAAAACAGATCTATTTGGGGAGCCGTTTGAGGCAGTTGATGAGAGAAAAAGAAGACGCATTGCAAGGAATGCAAAGCGATGGTTGTATGAGAAGAAACTTCTTGGAAAGTGTGATGTGAGGTTTGATATAGTAAGTATCATTCAAAGAAATGGAAGAGAAGAGATTGCTCATATTGAAGATGCCTTCAGACCTTAACCTATCATAAAACCTTGAAGTAGAATGAGGATGTAACCCTACCAGCAAGTGTCAGGCTTGCTTTTATCAGGAAATAAAATCCTTAATCTCATAAGAATCATTTTTCCACACTACCCATTTTGCATCACCTCGCTATCATGTTTTTCTATATCTTCTTGTTTTTTCTGTTGGTATTCCTTTATTCTTCTTGCCAGTTTTTCGTCCCCGATAGCAAGAATTTTAATGGCGGCAAGTGCTGCTTCACTGGGTTCCAGCACAACCATTGGGCAGACCCCTGACGGCATTCTCAAACTTGAAAAGATGTCCACTCTCGTAAATTCGCTGTTATTAGGAGGAGTAGCAATGACAGGTTTTGTGGTGTTGGCGTCTACAAAACCACTCAAGGCATTGCTTCTTCCAGCCACTGTAATGAATACCACTCTTTCTGGCTCATATTCTTTAATAATTTCCAGTACCTTAAGAGGAGTTTTATGTGCAGATGCAATTCTCAACACGTAGTCAACACCAAATTCCTTGAGAACAGCGGATACCTTCTTGGTGTGTAACAGGTCAGCCCGTGACCCCATTATAATTACTACCTTGCTCATTTTTTATTTTTTTTATCTTTTCTTCTATGGCTTTTCATCACCCGTATAAGTTCTTCATTGAATTTCACTGCAGAGTTAATGCCACTGAGTTTGAGTACTTTATTAAGTGCAATTACTTCAATCAATGCTGAAATATTTTTTCCGGGAACAAGAGGAATGGATACATCAGTAAGTTCCACGTCCAGAATTTTACAGGTCTTGCTCTCTATCCCTGTGATTTCAGCAGGAGTTTTACAGCGTGCTTCGTATAGGCTTACTACCAGTTCTACACCCTTTCTTCTCCTTACTCCCCGTATGCCAAATATACTTCGCAGGTCCAGTATACCTATTCCCCTTATTTCAATATGATGCTTTAGTTTTTCGTTTTTCTCAATTCCTTCGCCCTCCAACCTTCCATCCTTTCTTTTAATTATCTTCACCACATCATCTGCTACAAGTCGATGTCCTCTGAACACGAGATCAAGTGCACATTCTGTTTTCCCTATACCGCTTGTTCCCTGTAATAGAACACCCATACCATACACATCTATAAGCGTGCCGTGAACAAGAACAGATGGGGCAAATTCTCGTTCTAACCGATACTCTATTTTATTTCTTGTGTCAAAAAGAGACAAATTAGTAACGAGAAGAGGTATCTTGTTTTCATTACAGATCTGTATAAGACTATCTGGCGGAGAAACATCGTAAGGAATGATTATACAGGGTGGGCTGGTTTTAGTTAAGTTTTTCAGAAGGTCTGGATTTTCTTTTGCATAGTTTAACACATCACAGGAGATAATTTGTATGCTATCTTTCCCACTATTAACATTAAACCCGGTTATAAGAAGTTCAGGGAAGTATATAGCATCATTTTTTATCTTATTATCTATCCCTGATTTTCCGGCAATGATATCAAAAGAGAGTCCTTCTATTTGAGTGAGGTCTTTTATATTCATTTTTTTCTTATTCTGGTTTTATATTCTGATATTTCTCTTTTTATCTTCTTATATACATTATCAATTGCAGCAGAGAGGTTATAGGCTTGCTTTTTGGCCGTTATAGTTTTATGTCCAAGATGTGTTCTGATTTCTGCAATATATCGGGTATTATCTTTTTCCAGCAGAACATTCACCGATATTATGTTATCAAAAAATTTTTCCAGTTTATCTATTTTTTTCTCTATCCGTTCCCTTCTTGTAGGTGTAATTGTGACTTCTTTCAGAGTTATATTTTTCTCCATAAGACCCCCACAGTTGTATTGGGATAATGTTAAAAACTTGAAATAAATGTCAGATGGTCAATAGTCATTGGTCAATAGTCATCAGTCAAATTGTCACTGGTCAATAGTTAATTGTCATTGGTTTACCCTGTGAAATGCGAACTTGTGAGCTATTTCATCAGGGTCATTAGATTATGGTATCCCTCTCGTAATTTGGATTTTTATAGGGATAATCCTCTACCCAGTGCAGACCCCTTGATTCTTTTCTTTGTAATGCACAGGAGATGATAAGCCTTGCAACAAGCACCATATTTCGCAGGTTTGAGAACTCTATGTTAGGGTTTGCTTTTTTCTCCCATAAAGAGATTTGTTTTGCTAAGGAAGAAACCTTTTTTTCAGCGTCCATCATTTCATCTATCCTTCTTATTACTCCAAGATTATCCCACATGACCTTCTTTATCGTGTATTTCATTGTTTCTATCTTCTCGTGTGGAATTACCTCCGTCCCTGTAGTATAATCTATCAGACGATACCGTTCTCCGGATATACTTGAAATAGCATGATATGCTGCCCTTTCGGAAAATACCACACTTTCAAGGAGCGAGTTTGAGGCAAGACGATTTGCACCATGCACCCCCACGCATGTGGTTTCTCCTGCTGCATAAAGTCTGTCAACTCCTGTGAATCCACTCTCGTCAACTACAATTCCTCCACACAGATAATGAGCAGCAGAAACGCAGGGGATTGGCTCTTTAGTAATATCTATACCGTAGGAGAAGCAGGTGTTATATATATTTGGGAATCTGTTCCTTATTCGTTGGCTGGGAATCCTTGAAAGGTCTAAATAGACATATTTATCTCCTGTCCTTTTCAGTTCTTTCGCTATAGCACGGGCAACAACATCCCTTGGTGCAAGAGAGCCCATCGAGTGGTATTTTTTCATAAAAGATTTACCATTTTTTAATGTCAATACAGCACCTTCTCCTCTGACTGCTTCCGATATAAGAAATGCTCTTTCAACAGGATACTCCATCCAGAAGGATGTAGGATGGAATTGTACAAATTCCATGTTTGCTACCTTTATGCCACATCTCTTTGCCATTGCTATGCCATCTCCTGTTGATACAGATGGATTTGTTGTGTGCAGATATACCTGTCCCGCTCCACCCGTTGCAAGCAATACAACCCTTGCAGATATAAATTCTATTTCACTGTTGGAGGTGTTCAGTACCCATATGCCAACACATTTATTGTCCAGCATACCAAGGTCGAGTGCAACCATATCCTCAATAATTTCTATGTTTTTATATTCGAGAATCCTTGCAATTAGAGCCTTTTCTATCGCTTCACCAGTTAAATCTTTTGCATGGACAATTCTTCTTCTGGAATGGGCTGCCTCTCTACCAAGATCATAATTACCTTTTTCATCCATGGTAAACTCAACACCAATATCATGCAGTTCGTTGACAAGCCTGGGGGCTTCTTTTACCATTAATTCTACCCTGTCTCGGTTTGAGAGTCCCTCTCCTACCTTTATAGTATCCTGTATATGAAGTTCAAAGGAATCGTCCTTGTTAAGGACCGCTGCAATTCCTCCTTGGGCAAAATTTGTGCTAGCATCTTTTCTTCCTTTCTTCGTGATTATAGTTACCTTGTATTTATCTGGAACCTTCAGAGAAAAGAAAAGCCCCGCTATTCCGCTTCCAACGACAAGTATATCAGTATCCATAAGTTATATATCAAATATAATTTTAACACTGTATCCCTTTTTGTCCTTTTTTACCTCGAGGTTATGATAGGTAACTGCTTTTATCTCCGTCTTTGCATTCTCCGGTTCTACCACCTCTCCATACGCAGTTACTTTGAGATGGGTTTCGTCAAGTCCTCCGAACTTAAATTTTGAAAATGCTATATTGTCTGTTTCATATATATAGAGTAATTCTGAAAGCCAGTCATGTAGAAGATCCTCAAGTATGTTGCTTTTCAGGGATATCTCTACTTTCTGGTCTACTCCAGTGTTAACATGACCAATAATTTCGAACGTGCCTATAGCAGAATCTGTAAAAAGACCCTCAAGGGTTTCGGCATTTACCTTTATTCCAATATCTGCTGTGTGGTCAATCAATTCGTAAGGCATTATTTTTCCCCTTGTATAATTATACAATAAAACCTTGGTTTTGTCAATTTAAAAAGTTCAATCTAAATATCAAGCCTTGCTCAAGTGAGAACCTTAATCAATCTATAGTAATCTTCTACTTCTATATCCTTAGGTTTGATTGCGTCTTCTAAAGGAATAGTAATTAATTTATTGTTGCTCAACGTCACACACTTGTCAGTTTCCCCTTCTTTTAAAAGTTCTACAGCAAAATTTCCATAACGCGCAGCCAGGATTCTATCAAAAGCCGTGGCTCTGCCTCCTCTCTGAATATGTCCTAAAACAACCTCTCTTGTTTCCAAACCGGTTATCTCATTAATCTCTTTGGCTATATCAGAAGCTCTTGCTCTCCCTTCAGCAACAATGATTATCCAGCTAATCTTTCCCTTTATATTACCTTCAGTGATTTCCTCACATATCTTTTTGATATTGAATTCTTTTTCAGGAAGCAAAACCTCTTCACAACCTCCTGCTAATGCGACTGTCAGAGCAATGTATCCACAATCGCGACCCATTACTTCCACTACAAATATCCTTTCCAGACTCAGCGCTGTATCTCTTATCTTATCTACAGCATCCAGAGCAACATTTATTGCTGTATCTGCACCAATGGCTGATTCTACGCCATTTATATCATTATCAATTGTTGCCGGAACTCCAACTACAGGAATGTTGTGTTTGGTAGCAAGTTCATGCGCTCCCCTCAATGATCCATTGCCACCAATCACAATCAACCCTTCAATGCCATTGTTTTGCATAGTCTTAACTGCTTCTTTCTGACCTTCTTCTGTAAAGAATTTCATTGAGCGGGTGGTCTTTAGAATTGTTCCTCCCTGGTTGATTATTCCTGAAACTGAATGCCGACTGAGAGGAACAATCTTGTTATTTATTAAGCCTTCGTAACCCTTAAGTATTCCTACAACCTCTATATCGTAAAAGTAAGCAGTCCTTACAACCGCTCTTATAGCTGCGTTTATTCCTGCACAGTCTCTGGTTACAATGCCTATTTTTTTCATATCTACCTGTCGGTAGACAGGAAACCCTTGTTAAGAAGTTAATTCTCTTCTTGGAATGCAATCTATGGAGTGTCTTTTTTTTCTTGACATCCTTTTGGTTTTGTGTTATCATATCTACCTGTCGGTAGACAGGTATTATATATCTGTCTTGACTGTCTCATCTGGGATTATGAATCTGATATATCTACTTTCAACATAATACCTCCAGTTCGGTCCGGCATAATAACGAGCGAGTGCCTTTTCGTAATTATAGTTAGATTCCCTGAGCAGTAAAGAAAGAAAGGCAAAACCCAGATTGAGATTATTGTTTTCGTTAAGCAGGTTATACTCTGGATAATCTATTATGTCTGCTATGAGTTTCGCAGTTTCCGGCATCAACTGGCATATGCCTATTGCACCTTTTGAACTTACTGCCTTTGGATTAAACCTACTTTCTGTGTATAACCATCTTATGGCAATATCAAAGTCCAGTCCATACTGTACAGATAATCCGTATATGCGAGCCAGAAATAATTCTGTCTCTTCTCCTCTGAATGTGGAGACGAATTTGCTGTATTGTTCTATTTTTTTCTCCTTTGCTATCTTGTATGGTTCAAAAGGGGAGATACTATCTATATGAGAGTAGAACAACATTATTAGAACACCTATTGCTATTATTTTATTTTTCATATCTACCTGTCGGTAGACAGGTTCGTTGGCTAAAGGATTCATTTAAAACCATAAATATAACCTATGCCCTCTATGATACTTGACATAGTATTATTTCTCATCATCATTGGTGCTACAGTTTCCGGTCTTCTTCATGGCGCACTGACCGAGATATTTTCGGTACTCGGTGTGGTCGTTGGAATATTCATTAGTGCAAGGATGTATGGTAATGTTGCCTCTATGCTTGGCTTTCTGCCGCAAAAACTTGCTGTTGTCTTAGCGTTTATAATCATAATTATCATTGCGGTACTTATATTCTACTTAATAGGAAAATCACTTCGTCGATTTTTAAAACTTCTCCATATAGGATTCATAGACAGTGTATTTGGGTTATTATTCGGATTCTTGAAGGGTAGCATAATTGCTATGATAATCGTCCTTGTACTATCATCCTTCAGTATTTCAAAGCAATGGATAGAAGATTCTAAACTGTCTCCATTTTTGCTGAAGGAACTCGCCATACTTAAAGGTCTACTTCCTGAAGATATTATGCTTCGCTGGCAAACCCCAAAAGAAAAGCAGTCTTGTTTATCTCCACCGTCTTCTTCGGAACCCGTTTTTCTAACACAAAAAGCCAGCTCTCCTGTTTGAACGGCAGAAATCTTGCAAGCACACCTAAAAGCACCACATTGGTAGTCCTTATATTCCCAAGGTCTGCTGCGATCTTTATTCCATCTACACAGATAAGATTTTCTACTTTCTTTTTTAGGGTTTTTATTATGTTTTCCGGATATGTTGCATCACCGGATGCCACTGTTATAGGAAGCCATTCGTAATCATTTACAATCATTTTGCCGTTCTTTTTGAGATATGAAAGACTTCTTAATGCTTCAAGTTTTTCGAATGCAAGGAGAATGTCTCCCTCACCCAGTCCAATCAGAGGGGAGTATACCTTTTTGCCAAATATGCAGTTTGATATAACGCTTCCTCCTCTCTGTGCCATACCATGGACCTCACTCTTTTTCACATCATATCCCTCTTCCATAGCTACAAGAGAAAGAATATCAGATGCGAGGATAGTTCCCTGTCCACCTACACCGCAGATTACTATCTTTGTCATAGTACCCCAATTAAATATCAATCACCGAGGTTGCAGTCCTACAGCCATCGCTACTTTTATTTAAGCTCTCCTCAGGGGTTAATGACCGCCAAAAGTTAAGGTTAGATTCTTCTGCGTCCTTCTTGTTCTTAAATATTTCCACTTTTTTCATCTATTAATAACATTAACTGCAATTACCCTCTATCGCCTCTTTGAGGCATACCTCTGCACACATCCCACATCCTGTGCAGAGGAATTTATCTATCACTGCCTTGTTATCCTTTATAGATATAGCTGGACAGCCAAGCCCTATACAGAGTTTACAACCAGTGCACTTTTCAGAGATTACCATAAGAGGGGGTTCTGATTTTACCATTAGCACACAGGGCCTTCTTGCAATTATCACAGATGGTTCTCTCCTTTTTACCTCTCTCTTTATAATTTCTTCTGTCTCTTTCAGGTTGTACGGGTCAATCACATATACATTCTCCACACCGCATGCCTTTGCGATATTCTCTAATGCTATTTTCTTTGTTTCTTCTCCCATAAGTGTCTTTCCTGTTCCAGGGTGTTCCTGAAGACCTGTCATAGCGGTTGTGGAGTTATCAAGTATTATTATTGTGGATGTTCCTTTGTTATATACGATGTCTATAAGTCCTGTAATTCCCGAATGGAAGAATGTCGAATCCCCTATTACAGCAACAATTTTATCACTTATCTCATCACCAAGTGCACGTTCAAGCCCGAATGCATTGCCTACGGATGCTCCCATACAGACACAAGTATCCATTGCATTCAAAGGTGGTAGGGCACCAAGTGTGTAACAACCAATATCACCGGTTGCTGTAAGTTTCAACTTTGATATAACATAAAACACACCTCGGTGTGGGCATCCTGCACAAAGAACCGGTGGACGGGAAGGAATATCCTGGGTTGGATAGACCTCTTCAGAAGATCCAAAGGCCCTTTTCAATATGTATGGGTCAAGTTCGCCGGTAACTGGCAGTTTCTCTTTTCCAATAACATCTATTCCTATAGCCTTTATCTCTGTTTCGAGGAAAGGATCATTCTCCTCAACAATTATTACCTTCTTAACACCTTTTGCAAATTCTTTTATAATTTTATCAGGAAATGGCCATGTGAGCGTAAGTTTTAACACGCTTGCCTTTGGGAATACTTCTTTAACATATTGGTAGGAGACCCCAGATGTTATAATTCCCACATCCCTATTCCCCCACTCTATCCTGTTTAAGGGAAAACTATTACTATAATCCTTGAGTTTTTTCAGCCTTTCCTCTACAATTATATGTCTTGGTCTTGCATGTGCAGGTAGTATTAATCTCTTTTTCACATCTTTCTTGTAACCCCTTGGTGGATGCTCTTTTCTCTCATCTATGTTTACTATCCCGTAAGAGTGGCTGATTCTGGTTGTAAGTCTTAAAAGCACAGGCGTATCAAACTCTTCTGATATATCAAAACCGAGCTTTGTAAGTAACCTTGCCTCCTCTGAATCTGATGGTTCTAACATTGCAATCTTTGCTGCCCTTGCATAGTTCCTGTTATCCTGCTCATTCTGTGAAGAATGCATACCAGGGTCATCTGCAGATACGATGACAAATCCTCCGGTCACACCTATATAACCCATTGAAAAGAGGGGATCTGCTGCAACATTCAAACCAACATGCTTCATTGCAACAAGACTTCTTGCCCCGGCAAATACCGCACCTGATGCAACCTCCAGTGCAACCTTCTCGTTTGTTGACCACTCACAGTATATTTTATCCTTATATTTTGCGATATTTTCAAGTATTTCTGAAGAGGGTGTTCCCGGGTATGCACAGGCAACCCTGCAACCCGCCTCGTAAGCGCCTCTTGCAACCGCTTCATTACCTGACATAAACTCCCTCATAGGGTCTCCTTTAGGAAATTCACCACAAAGGCACGAAGTTACGGAGTAAGGGCTTGGCATACCTTCACTTATCATTATTGCATAGAAAACTCAGTATCCTTGGCAGTAGTATTCCAATATCATCATTATCTATACCATTGCCATATTCATATTCGAGTGGTTGGGATGAGAGAAGGACAAGTCCTGAACCATACTGATAGACCAGAAGAGTTGGTCTCTCTACAGTGTCTGGACTTACAGTGAGTATCTGAGCAAAAGGTGGACGATCTGTAAACCAGCTATAACTTGCAAAATAACCTCTAAGGGTGTCGAGCTCCGTGACGATTGGGTGTTTACCTATGACGATATTTAATGTATCAGTATGATGTATTGTATCAAGTGTTACACCAGAAGGGAAAACTATACCTGCCTCGAGTATATTTCCACAATTCCATCCTTTATCACAGGCAGAAAAAAACATTACCCCGCCATCATATACAAAATTATTAAATTTTGTGGCATATGTCCTGTAGTTGTCGTAAAATTCCTGAGGTTGGTCAGATGGAATTATAATAGTATTTTTGATGGAGTTAGGGAAGAAATTGGCAAAACTATCGGATGGGACTACAGTGTAATTTGCACCCAGGATGTCAAGGATTGAATCCGTACAAGAAAGTTTCCAGGGAAGACTGTCTCTTAATATGAGGATGCTATCTCCTGCATTACCCAGCAATGGGCTGAGCTCTATTGATATCCTTGTAGTATCTCCTCCAGCGATATTTGTGTCTTTTCTTCCCCAGAGATATGCCATCCCATTTGTGTCTGTCCCGAATGCTGTGAAAACCCTGCTGTCCCCTATGGGGACTTTAAGCAGAAATATTGTTGTATTCACACTCTGTGTATCCACAATTGGCGAAAAGTTGTCTCCCGTTACCCTTAGCATTATGTTAGAAACATCCCTCCAGAGTATTGGATCAACATCCTGATAACCAACCTCAACCCTTACAGGTGCAGTTTCTAACACATCCAAGGGTCCGCCTTTTCCACATCCTATGATATAAATAGATACAAATAGGATTAATGCTATACCGGCTTTCCTTCTTTTTGTCTTCATATACTACATCTCGTTGGTTCTTCCAGACTTTTTATGAACAGTTATATAACACTTAATAATTTAGTCAGTTATCTCTTCTGAAATTAATATTTGTTTCTCCACTTCCTTATTTCTCCCTTTCCCCTGAATTCCTAGTCATATGAATTATAACATATTGTTCAACAAAAGTCAAGCAAAAAGTAATAGTGAATCTGTCTTTGTGGATAGGCTTGGAAATTTGATTTTTGATTCCTGACTGCCGTCAGGCAAGTTGTCATTTTGATTTTTGCATTTTGATATTTGATTTTTTGTTTGTCTTGGTGGTTATTTCTTCAATTAGCAAAAATCAATTAAGATATCCATCCACCTCCAAGCAATGTCTCTCCAGCATAGAATGCAGCGATCTGTCCCGGAGTTATTGCCCTTTGTGGAGAAAGAAACTTTACCATGTTTTTATCAGGGTAAAAAACCGCCTTTACCGGGGTTTGCCCGTATCTTATTTTGATATCCATAGAGAGTGGGGTATTTGGTGGTGGTATTGAGAGCCAATTTGGATGCTTCACGAACAATATATTTGAGTAGAGGTCTCTCTCCCTACCGACTATTAACCTGTTATTTTGTAAATCTATCTTCACTACATAGTAAGGATGAGTATCCGGTTTCTTTATCCCTTTTCTTTGTCCTATTGTGTAGCCTGATATTCCATTGTGTTTCCCAATAACATTTCCTTCTGTATCTACGATGTCCCCCTCTTTTGTTTGCACAATATTTTCAAGGAAGCGTAAATAACTCCCCTCTATGAAGCATATCTCTTGACTCTCGCATTGTTCATTAAACTGAATACCGATTTTCTTTGCCATCCTTCTTACTGTCTCCTTTTTGTAGTTCCCAAGAGGAAAAATAATGTGTTTTAGGCGTTTTTTGTCAATCATAGCAAGGAAATAGGATTGGTCCTTTAACCTGTCAGTTCCCCTTTTCAAAACCCAGCTATCCTCGTGTGAGATTCTTGCATAATGTCCTGTAGCGAACTTGTTGAATTTCAACCTATCCATAGCTATCCCGAATTTTATCTGGCTATTACATACCACACAAGGGTTTGGGGTCATTCCATTCTTATATTCATCTATAAAATATTGGATTATTTCTCTTTGGAAATCTTGTTTCACATCAAGCACAATATGAGGTATTTTTATCTTTTTTGTAATCTTTTTTGTCCTTTTAATGTTTTCCCGACTAAACTTGTGCATATCCAGCGTGACCCCTACTACATTATATCCCTCTTCCTTCAGGATAAGGGCTGCAATAGAGGAATCTACACCTCCGCTCATAAGTACAGCAACATCCATAATACAATTTTAACACAAAAAGGATTGAAAGTCAACCAAAATTTATTATATGTCCATAACCACCAACCTGCCTGCGGTAGGCAGGAATTAACAAATTGCACGAATTTCTTTTATTTTTGAGATGTTTTTATATTATTTGTGTGCATTCGATTGATTTGTGTAATTCGTGGTGTCTTTTTCCTTGACAAAAAGGACAAAATGTGTTATACTAAAAAACGAATTTTTAATGTAGATAGGTAGTGT
>PEYP01000092.1 GCA_002774315.1 Candidatus Stahliibacteriota bacterium CG08_land_8_20_14_0_20_40_26 | reverse complement strand
ACATTGCAAAGGATGCCTCCATAAATGATGAGATAGACAAACTGCGTCTTCGGGCGACATCTGCGCTTATAGAGAGGAGAGATGTTGTGATTGTTGCCTCTGTGTCCTGTATATACGGGCTGGGTTCACCTGAGGATTACAAAAATCTTGTTTTGAGGATAAGAAAAGGTGAAACACTAACAAGGAAAGAGCTCTTAAAGAGACTTGTAGATATTCAGTACCAAAGAAACGATGTAGATTTCATAAGGGGAACATTCAGAGTGAGGGGCGATGTGGTTGAGATACGCCCTGCATACGAGGAGAATGGTGTAAGAATTGAGTTTTTCGGGGATGAGATAGAGAAGCTCTCCCTTATTGATCCACTCACTTTCCAAAAAGAAGAAGAGAGAGAATGGGTTCATATATATCCTGCCAGGCACTTTGTTACAACTCAACCTAAGATTGAAGAGGCATTAAAAAATATAGAGAGAGAGCTTGAAGAGACAGTGAAGCACTTCAAAGAGAAAGGAAAGCTCCTTGAAGCGCAAAGACTTGAAACACGCACAAGATACGATATAGAGCTACTTAGAGAGGTTGGATACTGTCCTGGTATAGAGAACTACTCTCGCCATATTTCGGGAAGGAAACCTGGTTCAAGACCTGCCTGTCTTCTTGATTTCTTTCCCGGTGATTTTCTTTGTATAATAGATGAATCGCATGTTACAATACCCCAGATTATAGGTATGTACCATGGTGACCGCTCAAGAAAGGAGACACTGGTGGAATATGGCTTCAGGCTTCCGTCAGCCCTTGACAATCGCCCACTTAGATTTGATGAGTTTATTGAGATTGTTCCACAGATAATCTTTACTTCCGCCACACCAGCGGAATTTGAATACAGGCATTCATCACAGGTTGTAGAACAGATTATAAGACCGACAGGTATTCCTGACCCGAAAATCACAGTAAAGCCCAAAAAAGGCGAGATTGATGACCTTATTGAGGTGGTAAGGAAAAGGGCAGAAAGAGGAGAGAGGGTGCTTGTCACGACTCTTACAAAGAGGATGGCAGAAGAATTGACAGATTATCTTGCAAGACTTGATATAAAGGTAAGATACATTCACTCTGAGATAGGTGCAATAGAGAGGGTGGATATCTTAAGGGACCTTCGGCTTTCTGAATTTGACTGTCTTGTTGGAGTAAATCTTCTAAGAGAGGGGCTTGACCTTCCTGAGGTATCACTCGTTGCAGTTTTAGATGCGGATAACGAGGGATTCCTTCGCTCATATACATCCCTGATCCAGACTGCTGGAAGGGCGGCAAGGAATGTAAACGGAGAGGTGATAATGTATGCAGACAGCATAACAGATTCTATGAGGAAGACAATAGAAGAGACGAAGAGGAGAAGAAAGACACAATTAGAATACAACAGAAGGCATAACATAACACCGAAAACTATATATAAAACCAGAGAGGAGATTCTCCTCACCACATCCGTCGCAGATGCGATGGTGAAGGAGAAAGAAGAAGAATACAAAGGTATAGAGAGTCTGGAGGAGATTGATAAGCTTATAAGGCTTATGCGAAAGTTCGCAGATGAAGAGAGATTTGAAGAGGCTATAAGGGTGAGGAATAGGATAAGGAAACTACAATCAATGACAAGGAAGAAAACAAGGGAGGAGATATGAAATCAAGAGAGCTTGCAGAACATTTAAATGAATTCCTAAGAGTAAAGGAAATAGAGGATTACCTCTTAAATGGTCTTTCGATCGAGAATAAAAAGGATATTGAAAAGATAGCTCTCGCGGTCGATGCATCACTTGAGGCATTCAAGAAGACGAAATCAATGGGAGCAGACCTGCTTATTGTCCATCATGGGCTTTTTAATAAGCAGGACTGTCTCCCGCTTACAGGGACGTTGTATGAGAGAATTAAGTTTCTGATAGATAACGACATAGGCTTGTATTCTGTCCATCTACCACTTGATATGCATCCGCTTGTGGGCAACAATGCGCAGGCGACAAAATTGTTAGGAGGAAAAGAGGGAAGACCCTTTGCAAATGAGTGTGGAGTTAATATAAGCAAAGAGATAATACTGGGAGAGATTCTAATTAGGAGTTGATACCTTTGTAACAGGCGAGCCGAAACACGGTGCCTACTGGATGGCAAAGGAAGCGAAGATAAACTGCATATTTGCGGGTCATTACGCAACAGAGACGCCTGGGGCACCCCATAGACTGAAGGTAAGAAATAGACGGCTTCCGTGTTTTTCGTGTCCTTCGTGGGAGAAAAGGCGATTATTTGTTTTGTTCCTTCTCGAGGCCCTTGAAGAGCTTGTATGCATCATCTACAGATGCATTCTCGTGCACAATTGCCCGTACTGCTTTTATCATTGCAACAGGATTCTCTGATTGGAATATATTTCTTCCCATATCCACTCCTGTTGCTCCATGGCTCACTGCATCAAATGCAAGATTAAGTGCATCTTTCTCGGGAGTTTTCTTACCCCCCGCAATTACCACAGGAACAGGACAATTCTTCACAACCTTTTCAAAATCTTCACAATAATATGTCTTTACAAAATGTGCGCCCATTTCAGCGGCAATCCGACAGCATAAACCAAGATACTTCGCATCCCTTATCATTTCTCTTCCCACTGCTGTAACGGCAAGAACAGGAATGCCGTATTTTTCTCCCTCATCCACCAATTTAGAAAGATTTACAATGGTACGGTGTTCATATTCACTGCCAACATAGATTGAGAGAGCCACTGCTGAAACATTAAGGCGAATGGCTTCCTCCATAGAAACAGTAATATCCTCGTCTGAGAGTTCCTTGCTAAG
Organism: Candidatus Stahliibacteriota bacterium CG08_land_8_20_14_0_20_40_26; assembly: GCA_002774315.1. Classification (GTDB taxonomy): domain Bacteria; phylum Hydrothermota; class UBA3073; order UBA3073; family UBA3073; genus UBA3073. Next base: position 337 of record PEYP01000092.1, on the reverse strand, counting down.
GATACTATTTCCGCCTGACACCCTTAATACAATTGGTACGGAAGTATCAGAATCCACTGATGTGCGCAAAATTCCTCTCGTCAGCATCAATGAATCCGCATAGGGAAGAAGGGGTTCAATCGTTTTTTTAGGAACCTCAAGCCCTGTCGTAGGACCAAGGAAATATCCATGGTCAACTGCCAGCATAACAGTGCGATTATCCTGTTTTATTATACGGTTTAGACGATTATCCAATCCCCAGCACATAATTTTACCTCCTGGTTCAAGCCACGGTATTGTCAAAAAACTAACCACAGAGAACACAGAGATTTTGATTCATTAAAGATTTATGAAAGAT
>PEYP01000127.1 GCA_002774315.1 Candidatus Stahliibacteriota bacterium CG08_land_8_20_14_0_20_40_26 | reverse complement strand
CTGGATTTCCAAATCTTATGTTCTCTTTTATGCTATCAGAAAAGAGAAATGTCTCCTGAGCCACTATACCAATATTTTTCCTAAACTTCTTCAGGTATGCATCTTTTATATCCTCTCCATCAATCAATATCCTTCCCTCTTCTGGTTCATAGAACCTGGGAATAAGTGAGACGAGGGTTGTCTTACCAATTCCACTCCTCCCAACAATAGCCACTATCTCACCCGGATTTGCCTCAAAGGAGATATTCTCCCATATCCTTTCCTTACTGAGATAGGGATTATTCCCATCTAAAAAATTTAACAGATATTATAGACCCTGCAATTAGCCAACCCAAAAGAATCCATACATCTTTTATCACTCCCGTAAGGGATGTTCCATTCATAAGTACCTCTCTTACGGCGTGAATAAAGTATGTAGCGGGTAGGATACGGGCGAAATACTGTATAAACTGAGGTGCGGCCTCAAGAGGAAACCATCCACCTGAAAGAAATAACATTGGGAAGAACAGAAGATTTGCTATGACGCCTGCAGTCTCCGTCTTTTTTACAAAACCAGGTATACAGAAACCCATAGAGATAAAGGCAATTATCCCAATAGTAATGACGATAAGGGAGGCAAAAATCGAGCCCTTCATCTCTACCTTAAACACCAATACCCCTGTAGCGATGATGAGGAGTGTTTGTAGGAGCACGATAATATATCTACTGACCATCTGACCAGTAAAGAATATCCACTTAGGTAAAGGAGTAAGCTTGATTCGCCTTAAAAGTTTACTTTGCTTCAACCCTGTCACCACTACCCCTATGCTGATGAATGCTGTTGACATACTGGTCATAGCAATAAGAGTGGGAAGAATAAACTCTATATAGCTGGGACGCTTTCCCCAAAACACAGAGCCAAAGATAAACATCATAAAGATGGGAAAAGCCATATTCCAGAATAAGAGCTGCTTATCTCTGAAATAGAGTTTTATCTGAATCTCAACTTCCTTAAATAGAGTTCTCATTCTCTTATCCGACTTCCTGTCAATTTAATAAAGACATCCTCCAAAGTTGCTTTTTTTATATGGAGGTCCCTGAATTTTAACAATCCACCCTTGGATAATTCAATCAGTCTACGCACAGTCTCATCGCTTTTGTTGGTGTAAAGGATAAGTTTATCTCTGTCCATTACCACTTCATTAACTCCTGGTAATTTTTCGAAGACATCCTTATCAACCGTGGTATCCATATAGAGTTCTAGGCACTTATCTATTTCTAATTGGGCAATGAGACCCTCGGGGGTATCTATGACAATCTTTCTCCCCTTGTCAATTATTAGAACCCTATCACATAACCTTTCGGCTTCCTCCATATAATGGGTGGTCAGAAGGATAGTCTTCCCGTGTGCTTTCAGGGTTTGAATAATGGACCAGAGATTTCTTCTTGCTTGAGGGTCAAGCCCTGTTGTGGGTTCATCCAAGATGAGTATCTCGGGATCGTTAACCATAGCTAACCCCAGAGTGAGTCTCTTTCGTTGACCACCAGATAAGTCCTCGACAAAGCTTTTCCTTTTGTCTCGAAGCGAAATTATTTCAATAATCTCATCGATTGAAGAAGATTTACGGTAATATGACTTAAATAGAGACAAAATCTCCTCGACTCGGATCTTATCATACATCGAGGTCTCCTGTAACCCAACACCAATTATCTCCTTCAGTTCACGTCTCTTATCCGATACGGTTACACTATTGATTTCTATTGAGCCAGAATCTGGTACTCGGAGCCCCTCGATCATTTCAACGGTTGTTGTCTTGCCAGCTCCATTGGGACCAAGAAGCCCAAATATTTCACCTTTTTTAACACCGAATGTGAGCTTATTGACCGCTACAATGTCTTCGTATCTCTTAGTGACATCACTTACCAGAATAACTGTGTTCATCTTGTATATCCTTTCTCGTCATGGATATCCGTTCTCCCGAATAGAAACTATTGGGTCGTTATTCCTTATTATAGTTTCCGAGTTTATGTTCTTATATAACAGAGGGGTTTTTTATTATCCAGAAGATTTCTTACGAAAGTATACCATCCCAAATTTTTTTGTTATATTTTACCATGAATAAACACATTTGTCAAGTTTTTTGAAGGAAAAACCTACGAAAACTGCCCTATAAAGAGATAAGAAGAGGACTTTTCAGGAAGGGTTAAGGGTCTTCTTAAAATTCTCCTATTCTCTTTTTTGCATTTTTCCACTCTTCGCAATTTTCCTTCCATTACAGTGGAGGCGCTTCGCTATTTGCCATTATCTTCACATGGTCTGCCTGTTATATGGAGTAATAAGTCCACAACTCCATATCCACTCTCTTTAATACCTCATCTACTGCAGGTCTTATCTTGATAAGTGGATGGTTACCTGTCTTTTTAATAACTATCTACGGAAATGGGTGAGGAAATTTATTGAGATCGTCTTCTCTAGTCGTGTGTTGAGTATATCCAAGGATTTTCGGAACTTCGTATAACCTTTTTATCCCTAAGTAAGGATAATTATGGTCTATGTTCAACGGTTGCATACCAGGTATTATCACTTTTACTACTGAAAAGCCTGCTTCAGCTACATCAGATTTTGTTATATCGACTATAAGAATATCTATGTCTTTCTTTTTAAATATTTCCACACACGTTTTTATATCTCCTAGAACATTTTCTGAAGAATTATTTTCTATTTCATTAAAGTCTTGAATATACGCGTTTTCAACGAAGTTCAAAACAAAATCTAAATTTAATATTGGCTCCTTTCTTGTATACAATAAAATATGGTCATTAGACGTTTTTACATCATTGAATTGAGATATATAAGGATAATTTTTGTATTCTTTAAATGTTCTCATGACGCTGTTGTATCCTTGAAAAAGCTCTTCCATGGCTCCCAATAAGCACATATTAGGGTCTAAGCATGTATTGGCTGATAATATAAACAAAGGCTCATTACCCATTTTATTTATAAGCATAGAGACAAAAGTGGGTATTTTTATATCTGTAGTTATGTTAACTACTTCTAACTGAAACTCATTAGTAGAAAAGAATGCAATCAGTTCTGTATTTTCCCGATTTTTCACAGTAGATAAATCAATTCTCGGCATCTTGAG
>PEYP01000106.1:13492-16975 GCA_002774315.1 Candidatus Stahliibacteriota bacterium CG08_land_8_20_14_0_20_40_26 | reverse complement strand
CTGACCCTCCTTTCAATCTTTTTTGTTTGCCTTTCACAAAATTCGTAAGCCTTTACATTCTTCGTTTATCGGTATAGATGCTCGTAACGAGGCTCGATTTTTTGATGCTCGATGCTCGCCTCCATAGGGATCCTACGAACTGTATTTTTCAAGTCTCAAGCTTCCGGCTTCGAGTTTCGTTACCAGCTTCCTCAACGATAACCCAGTTTCGATACCCTTGGTTTTGTGAAGCCCTAGACAACTTCTTCTTGTGCATTTTAGCTATATCTTCTAAAGTTATGGAATCAAGGATTTCCAACATCGCTTTTTTTAGTTTTTTCCAGATCTCATGTGTGACACACACATCAACCCGATCGCATATTTTTGGGTCATCTACACATGTCACCAGAGCAATAGACCCTTCCACGGCTTGAATTATCTGGCTTAATTTAATTTCTTTGGGCACTTTTGCTAAACTAAATCCTCCGTGTTGTCCTCGCATACTTTGAACTAAACCTGTGGACACGAGGGCGATCATTATATGTTCAAGATACCTCTCTGAAATTTCTTGCCTTCTGGCTGTATCCTTCAGTAACACTGGTCCCTTTCCATAATGAAGGGCTAAATCTAACATCGCCCTGGTACCATAGCGCCCTCTTGTAGAAAGTTTCATCGCTCCCCCGAGATTAGTATTATCATCGTTTTAGTGATATTATAACATAAAAGAAAAGGTTTGTCAAGTAAAAAGTTGTATAAACTGCGATGTATTCCATTTTCCTTTTCCTCGGCTTACATAAAGGAATAGATGAGGTCACCCCCCTCCTACGATTGGAACGCTACGCAAGGGATTGATATTTCGTAAACTCTCTTTAAGGGCTAAAACTTTTGGCTTGCCTACCTGATCAATGAAATATAATTGCCTTCCCAGGTTGCTAAGTTCAATCCTGTCAGGGTCATCTATAATCAACCTACCCACTCCCACACGCGCTAAAAGGTGTGCAACATTTGAACCAAGCCCACCCGCGCCAGCAATACCCACAGTTGCCTTACTCAATTTCTCATAACTCCCGGGTGCATTTCGGGAAAATAATACTTCCAAATCCCTCTTCTTACTCATAAATTTTCCTCGGGGAATTTATGTTGTGTATAACATCCACCACAGAGTTCACAGAGAAATCAGAATTTTTAATTCTTATCTTAAATCTCTGTGGTCTCATACGACCTCTCTATTTCCTCTTAAAACTTGCCATAGAGCCAGAGGCCCTGTTTTTATCATCCTTATAGTCCGACCGCCTTAAAGAGAAAACCCAAATTAACTCAAGATCTGTATGGAAAAGTTCCCATCCGTCAGCCGATGGATTCACTCCCTATTTTGGAGCCCACAGAGTAACGCATTTCTTTTATTGGCCTATCTTTGCAGACTCTGTGTTCTCTGTGGTTTATTCATAAATTATACATAACCGGAATTTATATTAGAGAAAACCAATAGCCCAAAAATAGAGCCAGGATGCTTATGACTATTAGATATACGAGGAGTATCCTTCCGCCAAACTCCTTCCTCAAAACCAGAATTGTTGCCCAACTGGTGACAGGTCCCACCAGGAGTAGTACCATACCAGCCCCGATGTTCATGCCCTGTTGTATGAAGGCATGCGCCAAGGGAACGCTGGCAGTGGAGCAGATATATATCACAAGCCCAAAGACAAGGCTGAACAGATAGCCAAAACTACCACCAAAATGGCTGCCAACAAATTTACCAACCGGAGCAATCGCTGCCACTAATGCCGCCAGTGCCAGACCTAAAAGTAGCTCAGGACCGATCTCCTTAACCATACCCACAAAGCCGTATAGGAAGACAGAACTCAATCTTTCTTTAGTACTCTTTATGTGTTCTTTCTCAACAGTATATCCCTCTGGCTCCTTCTCAAAGGTTGTTTGGCAGTGTGGAGAGCAAAAGTAGTAATCCATACCCTTATACTCTGTTTTTAATCTCTTGCTCATATCCACGCTCATCCCGCAAACAGGGTCTGTGGCGAGTGCTATCTCCTGATGATGGATAGGAACTGTTAAGCCCCTGGGCACAAACTTGATCAGGTTACCCACAACACCCATAACCAGTCCCATCAATATCACAGCAAAGAATATGAACACGGTAAATTTTATCCCCAGAAGGGCATAGCAAACCAATAGAGCAGTTACAGAAGTAGCTGGTGTTGCTACAAGAAAAGCCAAGACAGGACCAAGTCTTGCTCCTTTCTGGTGAAGACTAACTGCTACCGGGAGAGAGCCTATACAGCAAATGGGAAGAACTGTTCCGGCAAGGGTGGAATAGAGAATAGGTTTTATCCCTTTTCCTCCTAAGTGTTTTTCTACTAATTGAGTGGGAACGAACTCATGAATTAATCCACTCAGGGAAAAGCCTATTGCCAAAAAGGGCAATACTTCAATAAAATAATCCTTAAATGCTGTAAGGAATTCTGTCATCGTACCCCCAATTGAATATTATACTGAACCGAGAATCTCCTCCAATCCTGGCTTATTTTACTCGAATCTTTGTGTATATCTCCATAAGCTCATCTACCTTCCTTTTTCTTTCTTCCTCATCAGAAGACCTAAAAGCCGCAGTAACACAGGTCTCAAGGTGATTCCTCAGAATAATCTCCGAGACTTTATGAAGGGCGGCCTCGGCAGCAGCAATCTGCATTACCACATCAACACAATATCTCCTTTCCTTTATCATTTTCTCAATGCCCTTTACCTGTCCCTCAACCCTATTAAGTCTCGTAACACACTCTTCCTCTACCTTTTCATTAATCATAATCCAACCTCCTTGAAAAACACCGCATACCCTACCCCCCTAGTGTATATTATACACTAATTTTATGCATTTGTCAAGTTTTTTTGTATTTTTGGGGAGATTTTGATACAAGTAGATGAATTCAGGAAAAATTGGAAGAGATTATTGCGGGTAGCTTATATGGGTGCAGTGACTATTTTGTTTGCGTCTATAATCTTTGCCACAGACGCGCCGCTATCTATCGCCTTCTTAATATATTTACCCATAACCTTCATTCTGGTAATTACCGGAACAGGCTGTGCAGAAACAACCGTGCAGCAAGCCTGTCTACCCTGCCTACCGGCAGGCGCCTTAACTCCATCACAATCGACATTAAAAGCTCTCCTGCGGACAACCACAAGGGTTGTCCCTACACTGTAGGGACAAGGTTTATTCCTGTCCGCAACATGGGAAAATCACATTTTTGCACAGCCTGAGAAGGTCGCCTATCTTCTTTCATACAATCTCGTATGCATATTTTATTTCACATGCTTTCTCAAGCATTGCTGATAGCGAACAATACTTTGTCTGAGAAAGGGTGATAGCTTTTCTGACTTTTTCTTCTATAATGTCCTTACCCTTTAGTATGTACTTAATCTCTATCCACCTGTAAGCCTTTGGATGCTCTGTTTCTCTCTCACCCTGCAGTCTAATTTCAAAACTATCAG
>PEYP01000106.1:0-13483 GCA_002774315.1 Candidatus Stahliibacteriota bacterium CG08_land_8_20_14_0_20_40_26 | reverse complement strand
CAAAACTATCAGTCTCAACGCCCATCTTCTCCAAAATGGACACCACATCCATCCCCGTGCATCCCCCAAGTGCAACGAGCAAAAGTTGCATAGGAGTGAGACCTCTCCCCTTACCCCCAAACTTTGCACTTGTATCCATAACAATAGGATACTCCGAATCAAGGGCTCCCTCAAACTCCATCCCACCTAACCATCTTACCCTTGTTTCAATCACTCTACCCTCCTATTTAGCCACGGATTGCACAGATTACACAAGATTATGAGAACACAAATACCACGCCTGCCTGCGGTAGGCAGGAATAAGACAAATTGTCACGAATAAAATTTATTTGTGTAGTTCGCATTTTTCGTGCAATTCGTGTTGAACTTTTTGAATTTTGATTTGTCATTTCTTGCCCAGTGGAATAAGCCTTTGTATTCCATAGGGTGAACATTTTGATTTTTGATTTTTAACCTTTTATGACCTCGCCTACTGCCTTCTCCCAGGCAATAAATCCCGCCGATTAGGTTTTTCACCCTTGTTGAGGTATCTTTGCCCTTTTTTTGACACAACAATCTGCCAAGAGCAAAGGTATTACTATGGCCAAAAAAACAGCGCGCATCTTTTTATTATATATCATATTTTCTACAATGTCAAGTGTTTTTATCAGGAGTTTTGTCTGAATACCTTACATGGTATCCACGTATCCACCCCTTAAAATTGTAGGGCAAGTAGGGCGAGGCTTTAGCCTTGCGATAAAGACATAGCAAACCTAAAGGTTTGCCCTACATAATCTTGCTAACTACATCTCTCTGGAGTTGTAAAGTTAATCAAACAGTGAAAAGACGGTTTTTAAATATATCTCTCTACCCGGTAACGGATAATATTCACGAGTCTGGTATTTTTTATCAAATATATTGTTTATACTGAGTGAGAGGTCAATATTTTTCACCTTCCTTCCAACTGAGAAATTTACCAGAGTATAGGCTGGCAGTTCGTGGGGGAAACCAAAATCATCCTCCCATTCCACTTCGTGGGTATAACTAATATCGCTGTTAAACCTTATACCAAAAGCGCCTCCAGATAACTGATATGTAAATCGATGGGGTGGACTGTACATCAGCGTTTTATAATCACTTTCCCCTTTCTTGCCCTTGGACTCCAGATAGTTATATTTGAAAGAATTACAAGTTCCTAAAATTCCCAGAATCTCAACAACGGCCTCCATTGTTCTGTTGTAGGATTCACCAATGTTGGAAGGACGCCATTTCTCATAATTCGGGTCAGGGTCAACTTCTGCCCACTCTATAAGATTTCTTATCTGATTTTTAGAGAGAGTAATCCCGCCTGTTATATTTTTTACTTTATATTCAATCCCTATATCGTAACCCCATCCTGTCTCCGGTAAGAGGTTTGGATTTCCTTTTGTATCCCCGGCAGGTCCCCATTCTGATGCTGGCCAACTCGAATAAGGCGAATACAGGTCTTCAATACCAGGAGCCCTGAATGCCCTTCCCAATGTTGATGAAAGTTTCAGGTTTTCTGAAACCCTGAGAATTAGTGCAAATCTTGGATTGGTTACTCCGCCGAATACCGAATGATGGTCGTATCTTATCCCTGATACAAACCTGAGAAACCCTTTAGAAAGGATGTTCTGGGTGAATACTGACCAGTTTTGTGTAGATTTTGAGATGGTGTTTTCGCCAGAAGTCTGTTTTGTAAATCCATTCCATTGTATATTATATCCAATTACAAACCCTGAGGGCAAATTTATCTGCGCATCTCCTCCATATGTCTTACCCCTGGAATCGTCATCTATATTTGCTGAGCCGCACTTATATCTGGTATCGATGTAGCTGTTATTGATTTTTATGCTCAAAAAATCTCCTCGTCTGTATTCTATCTCTCCATATCCCTTTGTTCTCCACTGTCTTGCATCGAGAAACTGTGCCTTTCTCTCGTTCTTTCCGTCGTATCTCTCAATTGGGGTGTAATTCATACCAGGGACACCAAGTTTACTATCATGCCATAGCAACCTGCCTCTAACACTGCCCCGATTTTTAAATCCTGCAAGGAATGAGAGAAAAACATCCCTGCCATTGTAATCACTGTTTTCTCTGAAACCAGCGGTTTTTTCTCTGTTGATAACAAAGGCAACATCAATATTGCTTTTTTTTAAACAGGAGTTGAAACTAATCCTTCGTGTATCAAAGCTTCCTGCAGAAAGAGATAGGAAAGTGTTGCGGTTTTTGAGGGTCTTTTGTGTTATGATGTTTATTACCCCTCCAAGTGCACTTGTGCCGTACAGGGCTGATATGGGTCCTTTCACGATTTCTATAGATTCTATATAATCTGTAATGATCGCATCAAGGTCAGCAGTGCCAAGGAAAGGGTCGTTGAGTGGTTGCCCATCGAGCATTACCAAGACATGTCTTGAGGTATTACCTCCCTCCCTTAATCTCGCACCCCGCTCTGCACCTCTTGTGCCACGACTTGCCACATCTATCAGGATTTTTTCAAGTATCCCGGCAGCAGTTATTGCGTTATGTCTGTCAATTTCCTCTCTGGTCACGAGTGCTACATTGGTGGGAAGCCAAAAGAGAGGTAATTTTGTTCTTGTGGCTGTAATCACCAATTCCTCCATTTCATAGAAAGGAATTGTATCCCCGGGTACCGGGGAAGCAGAAGCAATGCATAATGCTATTATAAGTATATTCATCATTCCCCCTTATCAAGTGGTATTATTTTGGGGACGCGGATATTTCAACGGATTTAGCGGATTATAACGGATTTCTGCTGATATGCTAAAGTTATTGAGTTATTAAGTCATTAAGTTATTAAAAGATCGATTGCTCAGTGATATGTTGATAGCCGATAACCTAATTACCTAATAACTTAATTACTATATCCTTATCATCTGCGTTCATCTGCGTCCCATATTAAAGAAAAATAAAAACCCGGGTGATATGCCCGGGTAAAAATCCTCCCGGACCCTACCCTCGAGAGTCCAAAGGAAACTATTTCTGGCAGGCATTCCGAGTATAACGGCAGCGGGGCTCTGTCGGACTTTCACCGTGCTTTCCCTGCCTTTTTGCTATTCCGTTTTCAGCCTTTGCATGTATTCTCTCGCTGCATTGGCTATATCAACTATATCTGGATATTCTCTTATAATTCTAGCAAATTGCCATTTTGCCTTTTTCTTTCTGCCAATAGAGACCAATTTTAAACCGGCTTCCAGCAACTCTATTGCCCGTTTTCTCAGTCTTTGTTCCTGTGCTGCTGACAACTTTTTTCTCGTTTCTACCCTATTCCGCGGAAATTTATCTTCTCTCCTTAAGCCCATACGGCGTAGTTTCGTCTCTATGGATTTTCTTGTAACTTCGAAGTGTTTGGCGAGTTCGCCATTACTCATATAAAGGAAGTTGTCCCTTATAAAAGCCATATCCGCTTCAGACCATTTCTTCGCCATCTACGCCTCCTTTCTACCTGTCGGTAGACAGGCCAAACTTTTCATATGTATATTGTAATCCGCCGACATTATACCACAGAATTTCTAAAAAGTCAAGTTTTTTTCGTATTCGGTCAAAATAACCCAAAAATCTCCCCAGCAAATGCAGTGGTCTTGCATCAAATCTTTTTCCCTTGACTTACCACCTGTTTTATGTTATAATTGGTTTCAGGTAGAAAATCTATAAGGAGAAATGGAGAAGAGGGAGAAATGAGGAGATATCTTGACCCACATATAATAGCACGAATGACATCACTCGAACTAAAGGTACGTACAGTGGTTGACGGTTTCCTCGTCGGTATACATAAGAGTCCGTATCACGGCTTTTCGCAGGAATTTGTTGAACACAGACAATATATGCCCGGCGATGAGCCACGCTATATAGACTGGAAGGTATATGGCAGGACAGATAGGTTATATCTCAAACAGTTTGAGGAGGAGAGAAATCTGCGTGCCTATATTATGCTGGATAGTTCAAGATCAATGGCATATAGGCAGACCGGTGCTATGACCAAGTGGGAATATGCCTCCATAATTGCTGGATCGTTTGCATATATATTGATATTAAACAAGGATGCGGTTTCTGTCTCTCTATTTGATACACATACGAGGAGATTTATTTCCCCTTCTACTACCCGTGCAGGCCTTTCAAGAGTTTTCGATACACTGGAGGAGTCTTCTCCTAATGGCAAGACGAGGATAAGCAAGGCAATAGAAGAATTATCCGAGAAGGCAAAACGAAGGGCATTTGTTCTTTTGTTCTCAGATCTCTTTGATAATGAGGATATAACTATAAGTTCTCTTGTAAACCTGCATGCACGAGGAAATGAACTGGTAGTTGTCCAGATATTAGACCCTGCAGAGAGGGAATTCCCATTCAGGGGGTCGATGAGATTATATGATATGGAGACAGGCGAAGAGATTCTTATAGACGCAAACTCCACAAGGGACAAATATAAGGAGAATATGAATACATTTCTTGCAAAGATAAAGCGGGAGTTATGGCGGAATAACATAGATTACATCACAGTAGATACAAATACCCCAATAGAAAAGGTGCTGTACTTTATATTTAAAAGAGAAAGGGTGTGAGTGCCTATGTTCTTCTCATCACCTTTATATCTTTTGGCGCTATTATCCTTGCCTATCCCGTTTATTCTACACCTCTTTGAGAGAAGAAGGAGGATTCGAGTTGAGTTTTCATGGCTTCACATAGTGGAAGAGTCCATAAAGGGAGGAAACCTCTTCCTTAAGTTGAAAGAGTGGATTCTGCTAGCTATAAGGACGCTTACACTACTCTTTCTGATATTTGCTTTTGCAAATCCGCTGATAAGAACGGAAAAAGGGATTATTATCGTTGATGATTCCTATGATATGTTTGCAAGGGATGGAAATGGAATCCTGTTTGATAAGGCAAAAGATACAGCAGAAAAACTTGCAGACGACAAGGGCTTTAATATTGTCCTCTCATCGGGCAGACAATATACATCCCGTATACTTCCGACATACAGAATGTTTCAGGCCCCTGACATAGAAGGAAAGAATATTGTATTCATTACATCGAAGTCCCTTCCGCAGGCGAAGGGTACCATTGTAGTAGAGGGGGAGAAAAATCTTTTCTCCATCGACACGCTATATTTAAAGGATCCGCTTCCACAGGCAGGTTCAGACAACACGATCCTTGTGGGAATTACGAACCACGGAGAATATGAGACTAGAAGAACCGTTTCTGTTCATTATCTGGGTGACAGCGCGTATATAGATGTGTCCCTGCCCCCCGGGCAAACCTATATCTCCTTCCCTCTGAGATTTAAAAGGGCAGGGACCTATTCAGGCTATGTGGATATTGGAGACGATGCCCTTTCTCTAGATAATGTCAGGTATTTCTCCTTTCAACTCCCTGAGAAGATGCGAGTTGGTATAGTTGAAAAAAATAGCGGTATGTCTTTTTATATTAAGAAGGCATTATCGCCGGAAGGGATAGAGACATCAATTGAGATAAAGAGAACCATATACCCGAGGTTACCCTCTGCAGATGTTCTTATATTTGTGAATGTGCCATATATAGAAAGTGGTATACCTTCTATAATCTTTACGGAAGGCAAATATGGACAGGGTTCAAAGGATTCCTTCCTCTCACTTAAGGATATAGACAGGACTCACCCAGTATTCTCTATCTTTAATGATGCCTGCATTGGTGAAATTACTGCCCGAAAAATTTACAGAAGCGCAATTAACAAGATAGAAGGTAAAAGAATAGCATCTTTTTCGGATGGGAGAGAGGCAATTGTGGAGAGGGAAGGCAACCTCTTTTTTCACTTCCTTCCCTCTGTAGAAAATACCGATATAGTATTGTCTCCAAATTTTCCACCACTTCTTTATCGTATGGTAAGATATCTGAAAGAAGGGGTAGAGTATCCTACGATGATACCATGGGGTAGAGATACAAGATTAACCGTAAAAGAGAATCGCACATACGAGATTTCTCTTCTTACTGGAGACGAACGGTGGAGAATATCTCCACTTATGGATGAGAATGGCCTTTGTCTCAGGTTTACCTTCCTATATCCCGGCATTTACAGTATTGATAAGGTAGCAAATATCGCAGTAAATATTGACAGGCAAATGTCCACAGTACACCCCTTAAAGGAGGGTATGGGGAAGACCTCCCTTAAGAAATGGTTCTTCCTTATCTGCCTTTTTCTTGTTTTTATTGAGATGTCCATAAGAAATATAAAACCCTGAAATATGCTTATTCTTTTTTATATCCTTCTCTTGGATACTACTGTATCTTACTCTGCAGAAAGGCTCTTCTATGACTTTGAAGAGGATAGAATCTTGCTTCTCGGAAGTGCGAGAGTAAACTATAAAAACACAGTGGTTCTATCGGACAGTCTTATATACGACACAGAAACAAGAGATGTTGTGGCATATAAGAATCCCATTCTATGTATAGATAAGGACACAACATACGGCAGAAATATGGCATACAACCTGAATTCGAGAAAAGGAATCACTGTTGACGGCAGGAGCAGGGTAGAGAAGGGATGGTTTGAAGGTAGAATAGTGAAGATGGTTGCCCCGAAAACACTGAATGTGGAGAGCGGAAGATTCACTACTTGTAACCTTGCCTCTCCACATTACTACTTCTGGGCAAAATCTCTAAAGGTATATGTAGATGATATGGTCTATGCAAAACCTGTAGTACTTTTTGTTCAGGACATACCTGTCTTCTTCCTGCCATTCTGGTTCTTCCCGATAAAGAAAGGAAGGTCGTCCGGACTTCTGTATCCACAAATTGGAAGGAATTCCACGCTTGGTAGATATGTAAAGAACATTGCCTATTACTGGGTTATATCAGATTATGCAGACCTCACAGTAGGTGTTGATTATATGGAGAAGAAGGGAGTGGCAGTAATTCTCTCTTCAGCATGGCTTTATAAACCGAGGCTGTCAGGAAACATTGCTGCCCAGTATGTAGATGAGAACGGGGTGAAGAGAAGGTGGAAAGCAAATCTTTTCCACCGCCATAACCTGCAAGACGGAACAATCATAATGGCAAAAGGAGATTTTGTAAGCGATGAATCCTTTAATATAGATTATGAGGATAATGTTGTGAGAGAACTGGAGCAGGTGCTTACATCCTTTATCTCTCTGTCTAAGAGATTTGGTATACTTTCTACAGGTCTTGTAGTAAGGGAGACAAGGGATATCAAAACCGAAAAGCAGTGGGGAGATTATCCCAAAATTACCCTATCCCTTCCATCTATGGGGGCCTTTGGGGGACATCTCTCTTATTCCGGGGTCGTACTGAATTCTATCACCCGAGAAGACAACGAGAGAAAGAGCGAGAACAATCTGAGGTTTACCCTGCCAAAGAAGCTGTGGTATTTCAATGTTTCACCCGGTGTGGGTGCAAGGATTTCTCTCACTGATACAGAAGACGGAATTTCGGCTGAAAACTTCTATGATGGTTCTATGGGTGTTGGAACAGTCCTGTACAGTAGGTCTATAATAAGAAATCCTGAGATAAGGCACACCATAGGACCATCTATTCATTATAGTTTCTCCAGATTTGGTGATTCATATAGGAGAAATTTAGGCGTGTCCGTACGGAATGACTTTTATCTACTATTTCTGGCAGGAAGGAAAATCAATTTAGGCCAAGCAGATATTAGCACAAATTGGAATTTTGACAATAAAAGATGGAATCCTGTGGTAATTTCGTTCAACACTTCACCAACACGGGGCATCTCATTAAGGGGAGGAGGGTTATGGAATACATATATGGGTAGTGTATATGGGAAATACCTTGTGACCACTTATACCTTGTCGCGGGGTGATTTCAGGGCGACACTCACATATAATATAAGGGAAGGAAGCGACGAAAGTGTATGGGGAAGCATCTATATGAATCCAACAAGAGGGTGGAGGGTTGAAGGAGGTATACGATATGATATCAGAAATGCTAATATTATAAATGAATATGTTTCTCTCAAAAGGGATTTGCACTGCTGGGAACTGCAATTCAATTATCAAAGATACGGAGAGAGATGGAATTACGATTTCAAACTTCAGATAAAGGCAATCCCGGAGATCAAGGTTGGCAAAGAGATCGTGAAGATGCTACTCGGCGATTAAAAATTTATCAGAGAGGTCTCTACACTTTTTTAGAAATTCCCATCAAAAAAAACTTGACATATACAAATTTTTGTGTTATAATTACTGACTTGAGAAAGCAGTATTCTCAATATGAAGGGTTACATATATCCATGTTTATAACTTAGGATTTAACCTGAGACATCCTATAAAGATCAGGATGTCTGATTAGAAAGATTAAAAAGAGATTTCACAGATTTTTTTATACATAAATTACTTTCATATTTAAAAGTTTCTAAACTTCATACACGATTATTAGTTAATTTTGGTAATAAACGTTGTCAGGTAAAGAGATTTATATTTTAATCTGAGTAATCCTTAGCAAACTAAAGGTGTTGTGTAGTTAAAATCTGTGTAATCAGGTATAATGAATATTATACCAGGAGGTATATATGGCGAAAGAAAAGTTTGAGCGTAAAAAGCCGCATATAAATATAGGTACCATAGGGCATGTAGACCATGGAAAGACTACATTGACATCGGCTATCACAAAGGTGCTTGCCTCGAAAGGGTTTGCAAAATTTACTGCTTTTGATGAGATTGACAAGGCACCTGAAGAAAAGGCAAGAGGTCTAACTATTCAGCTGTTTCATGGTGAGTATGAAACAGACAAGCGTCACTATGCACACATAGATTGCCCCGGACATGCCGACTATATCAAAAATATGATTACCGGCGCGGCACAAATGGACGGTGCCGTACTTGTGGTTTCAGCCGCTGATGGCACACAGCCCCAGACAAGGGAGCATATTCTTCTCGCACGACAGGTGAATGTGCCTGCAATAACAGTGTTTATGAATAAAACAGACCAGGTGGATGACCCTGAAATTCTCGACATAGTGGAACTGGAAGTAAGAGAGCTTCTCACAAAATACAACTTCCCTGGGGATGAGATACCTGTAGTAAAAGGAAGCGCATTGAAGTGTCTTGAATGTCCAACGCCTGATTGTGAAGATTGCAAACCAATATTAGAACTTATGGATGCAGTAGATGAATACATTCCCACCCCGGAGAGAGATATTGACAAGCCATTCCTTATGTCTGTTGAGGATGTATTCTCCATAACAGGTAGAGGAACCGTGGCTACTGGAAGGGTAGAAAGGGGAAAATTGCACGCGGGTGAGGAGGTTGAGATTGTGGGCTTCAAACCTACAAAGAAGACGGTTGCTACATCGCTTGAGATGTTTAGAAAGATCCTTGATGAGACCGTTGCAGGTGATAATATAGGTATACTGCTCAGAGGAGTGGAAAAAGACGAGGTTGAGAGAGGTATGGCTATCGCAAAACCGGGCAGTATAACTCCACATACAAAATTCAAGACACAGATATATATATTGACAAAAGAGGAAGGTGGTAGACATACTCCATTCTTCAACGGTTACTCCCCACAGTTCTATTTCAGAACGATGGATGTGACAGGACATATTGAGCTTCCAAAAGGTGTTGAAATGGTTATGCCGGGAGATAATGTAGAATTGAATTGTAATCTTATATCTCAGGTAGCAATGGAAGAAGGTATGAGGTTTGCGGTAAGGGAGGGGGGCAAAACAGTTGGGGCTGGTGTTGTGACGAAGGTTATAGCGTAAACTTAACTGGTAGACCAAGACTAGTGCACAGGATGTAAGAGCTATACTACATATATCGTCTCGTTTGCTTTCACCGCCTGTGGATATAGAAATATACACCAGAGGCGATGATATTTGGAATATTGATTTCTTACATACAGTAAGATTATGGCAGAGAAGATTCGCATAAGACTAAAGGCTTACGACCACACACTGCTGGACCGCTCTTGTAAAGAGATAGTTGAAAATGTAAAAAGAACAGGGGCAAGGGTATCTGGACCTATACCGTTACCAGTTGATCGCAGCCTGTATACAGTTTTGAAGTCCCCACATATAGATAAAAAGTCGCGAGAACAGTTCGAGCTGAGAATACATAAAAGGCTGCTTGACATATACGAACCAACAGAGAAGACCATGGATACTCTGCGTAAACTCAATCTGCCCGCAGGTGTGGATGTTGAGATAAAGGTATAGAGTTCTAACTGGCTATACTGGACTCTATTCCTGAATTAGAAACTTTCGATATTTCCTTAAGTTTATGGTATTTTAGGATATGAAGGCTATTCTCGGTGAAAAGATAGAAATGACCCAGATCTTCGACGACAAGGGGAATGTTATACCTGTAACAGTTGTGAAATGTAACGGCACTACTGTTGTGGGTATACGTACCAAAGAAAAGGATGGTTATAATGCAGTCGTATTGGGATATGGAGTGGCAAAACATCCCAATTTGCCATATCGTGGAATCTTCAAAAAACTGGACATAGCTCCTGTGAGGATTATGAAAGAGATAAGAGGGAAGAATACAGAGGGGATAAACACCAGGGATATTATGAGTGTTTCCCAGTTCAAGGTCGGTGAAATGGTATGTGTAACAGGTATATCAAAAGGTAAGGGATTCCAGGGACCTATAAAGCGGTGGGGATTCACCCGTGGTCCTATGAGCCATGGCTCTAAGTCGCACCGTGTCCAGGGGTCTATAGGTTCCAGTGCTGATCCTGGGAGGGTCTGGAAGGGCAAAAAAATGGCAGGGAAGACTGGAGCAGATAAGGTTACATTGAAGAACCTCTCCATCGTAAAAATAGATGAGGATCGGAATCTTATATATCTTAAGGGAACTGTCCCGGGAATAAAAGGTGGTTTTCTTGTCATAAAAGGTTGAACTTGCTTGAATATCAGCCACAGAAATGCCCTGTTTTTCTGTGGCTTTATACCTATTTTATTATGAGAATAAATGTGTATTCAAAAGATGGCAGCATCGTAGGAAAGAGAGAGCTTCTTCCTTCTGTATTTGAGCAAGAGATAAACAATACCCTCATCTCTGAAGTTATAAGGGCATATATGGCAAACGCAAGGCGGGGAACTGCATCGGCCAAGAAACGAGGGGAGGTAAGAGGAGGAGGCAGAAAGCCCTGGCGTCAGAAACACACAGGAATGGCAAGAGCGGGTTCAATAAGGTCACCTATATGGAGAGGTGGCGGTGTAACCTTTGGCCCAAAACCGAGAGACTACAATATAGACATACCTAAAAAGAAGAAGAAACTTGCACTCCTCTCTTCTCTTTCGCTTATGGCAAAGAATGGTAAGATTCTCATCATAGATGAGATTACAACAGAGCGTCCAAAGACAAAAATATTTTACGATATGCTGAAAACTTTTGGTTTTAAGGAGAGTACAAAGTTACTCTTTACTCTGGAGAAGACAGATGCCAATGTGTATAAATCTGGTAGAAATATTCCCGGAGTGAGCTTTATCACTGCAAGTGACCTGAACGCATTGACAGTTCTTTCAGCGGACGCAATAATATTTTCCTTAAAAGGGCTTCTTTCACTGGAGGAGAGACTTGGATAAGGACGCAAGAAATATAATAATATCACCCCTTCTCACAGAGAAGGCGTTGAAACTCAAGACAGAAACCAACAGTTATACCTTCTGGGTCCATCCTGATGCGAATAAAATTGAGATAGGCAAGGCAATTGAGGAGCTATTTAAGGTGAGACCTTTAAAGGTAAGAACATTCAATCTCATGGGTAAACCAAAAAGACTTGGTCGTTGGACAGGCAGAAAGGCAAAAAAGAAGAAAGCAATTGTAAAACTCAAAGAGGGTGATACAATAGCTGTATTTGAGGGCATGTAATTCCCTATTTCCCGAGCTTTTTAAAATTATGGCAAAGAAAGTAAGACCGATAACTCCTTCAAGGAGACATATGACATTTGAGGACTTCTCTGCTCTCTCAAAAGAGAGACCTTTGAAATCTCTTGTTTGTTCACTAAAGTCGAAGGCAGGCAGGGATACAAAAGGCAGGATATCCGTGAGACACAGAGGAGGCGGAGCAAAGAGATTTCTGCGTATTATTGATTTCAAAAGGAATAAACACGGAATAGAAGCAAAGGTAACACATATTGAGTATGACCCAAATAGAGGTGCAAGAATTGCGAGGCTTTCCTATATAGACGGCGAGAAGAGATATATTCTCTGTCCTGTTGGACTGTCTGTTGGGGACAAGGTCATATCAGGCCCGGAAGCGCCAGTAAAAGTCGGAAATGCACTTCCGTTGAGACATATTCCACCGGGTATGGATATCCACAATATAGAACTTGAACCAAGAAGAGGAGGCAAACTCGTAAGGGCAGCAGGTACATCAGCCAAAATCCTTGCAAAAGAAGGAGCATATGCACATCTAAAGCTTTCATCCGGAGAGGTAAGACTTGTACATCTTGACTGTTATGCCACGCTTGGTCAGGTATCCAATCCTGACCATCGCGCCGTTACCATCGGCAAAGCAGGCAGAGTAAGACATCTGGGTAGAAGACCCAAGGTAAGAGGTTCTGCGATGAACCCCGTTGATCACCCGATGGGCGGAGGAGAAGGTAGGAGCAAAGGGCATATCCCAAGGTCGCCCACCGGTGTTCCAGCAAAGGGTAAAAAAACAAGAAAAAAGAAAAAACCATCAAATAAGTTTATCTTACAAAGAAGAAAGTGATAACAAAGTTTAGGGGGGGTAATGGCAAGATCACTTAAAAAAGGACCTTACATAGATGAAAAATTGTTAAAGAAGATAAAAAGCGGTGACAAGAAACCGATAAAGACATGGGCAAGAAGGTCTATAATTACACCTGAGTTTGTTGGGCATACAATTCAGATTCACAATGGAAACAGGTTTATCCCGGTATATATAACGGAGAATATGGTGGGGCATAAATTAGCAGAACTTGCACCCAGTAAGGTTTTTAGACAGCATGGTGGAAAGAAGGCCAAAGAGACAAGGAGGAAGCCGTAATGGAAAGCTTTGCCTATCAGAAATACCTGAGAATTTCCTCCAAAAAACTTGTGAGGCTTGTGTCTCCACTCCGTGGCACGAGTGTGGAAGAGGCACTTGCTGCAATGCAACAGCTTCCTTCTCCACATACAAATCTGGTTGCAAAGGCTATTAAATCTGCTTATGCAAATTTAAAAGTAAAAAAAGAGGAGGATATAAGCGAGAAAGATGCTATTATTAAATCTGTTATTGTAGAACAGAGTTTTAGATTAAAAAGACTCAATCCGAGAGCAAGGGGAAGAAGAGATATAATACACAGGAGATTCAGCCATCTTAAGTGTGTGGTTACCGATGAGGTTAGCAGTAATCGGTGATCAGAAAAAAAAGAGTACCTGACTGCCCTGCCTACCGGCAGGCAGGCGCCAGGCAGGTCAGTGTTGATAACACAGGGTTTAATAATAAGGGGGTTTAGTGGGACAAAAGACACATCCGTATGGTTTTAGATTGGGTA
>PEYP01000036.1:2155-5370 GCA_002774315.1 Candidatus Stahliibacteriota bacterium CG08_land_8_20_14_0_20_40_26 | reverse complement strand
CTAAAAAAGAAGTTAGACACAGATTAACGCAGATGTTTACAGATAAACAAAAGAAATAATTCTTTGAAAATAAAATAATCAGTGTTAATCAGTCATCCCGCCATCGGCGGGGCGTCAAAAAATAGAAATTAATGGGTCACAATCTCTGTGCTCTTTGTGGTTAAGTTTTTTATAATGGAAATCTAAATCGCGCCTATGAAATCGGGATTTTGTGCAATACTTGGTAGAGCAAATGTAGGTAAATCCACATTTCTGAACAGAGTTCTTGCAAAGAAACTTTGTGCTGTATCAGACAAACCTCAAACTACACGCCATAGGATTCTCGGCATACTAACCGATGAAAATTCACAGATAGTTTTTGTGGATACTCCCGGAGTAATCAAACCTTATTACAAACTGCAAAAAGTTATGATAAAGACGGCATTTTCAAGTCTTGCGGGAGCAGATGTCGTAATGGTTATGGTTGAACCATATATTATTGAGGAAGAACTCATTTATAAGATAAAGGATATTCCTGTAATTGTGGTAATAAATAAAATTGACCTCTTAAAAAAGAGAGATTCTCTATACTCTCTTGTTGGCAGATACGAAGAGATACAAGACATAACAAAAATCTGTCCCATCTCTGCCCTGACAGGCGAAGGGATAAATACACTACTGGATGAAATAAGAAGTCTTCTGTCTGAAGGAGAACCATTCTATCCGGAGGATATGCTCTCAGATAGGGACGAGCGATTTTTTTGCAGTGAAATTATAAGAGAGAAACTTTTTAAAACCTGTGGTAAAGAAATACCATACACAGCAGCAGTGGTCATAGACGAGTTTATCGAGAGAGAAAAGGGGAAAACATATATAAAGGCCATAATATATGTGGATAAAGAATCTGCAAAGAGTATAATCATAGGCAAGAGTGGCGAAAAATTAAAGAAAATAGGTGGTCTTGCAAGAGCGGAGATAGAATACTTTATTGCAAAACCTGTCTACCTGGACCTATGGGTTAAAGTTCGCAAAGGATGGAGAAAAAATATAAATGATATAAGGGAGTTTGGATACACAAGTTAGAAAATAGCCCACAGAATACACGGAATACACTGAAGAAATAAATGAAAAATAAATTCCATGGTCTCCGTGGGAGATAAAAAAGGGGGGCAATTGATTGACTTACTTTATAAGGAAGATACGCACAGTATAATAGGAGCCGCTCTTGAGGTTCATAAAACACTTGGTCATGGCTTTCTTGAGCCAGTTTACCAGGAAGCATTAGCCTATGAATTTGATTTCTCCGACATACCGTATGTAAAGGAAAGCCCATTACGGATTCATTATAAGGACATTATTCTGGGGAAATCATATATCGCTGATTTTGTATGTTACGATAAAATCATTGTAGAATGTAAAGCTGTAGAAAGGCTACTACCAGAACATGAGTCTCAGGTTTTGAACTATTTGAATGCCACAGGTTACAGGCTGGGTCTTCTTATAAACTTTGGAAGTCCTAAAATAGAAATCAAAAGAATCATTAAATAGCCCACAGAATACACGGAATACACTGAAGAAATAAATGAAAAATAAATTCCGTGGTCTCCGTGTCCTCCGTGGGAGATATGATTAACCAAAATGCAAGAATACGAAGCAGTCATAGGAATGGAGCTTCATGTTCAGCTTAAAACAATGACTAAACTCTTTTGTTCTTGCCCAGTTGAGTCTGAAAGCGAAGCCAATACACTTGTATGTCCTATCTGCGCAGGATTTCCCGGAACTCTTCCTGTATTAAATGAAGAGGCGGTAAAACTTGCTGTGCGTACTGCTCTGACACTTGGATGCAAAGTAAATAAAATGTCTGTCTTTTCAAGGAAAAACTATTTCTATCCTGACCTACCTAAAGGTTATCAGATAACGCAATACGAACATCCGTTGGCAGAAGAGGGAAAGTTAATAATAGGAAATAGAAATATAAGGATAAGGAGGGTCCACCTTGAGGAAGACTCAGGAAAACTTATACATACAGAAGATACAACCTTTGTCGACCTCAACAGAGCAGGAGTTCCACTTGTAGAGATAGTCACCGAGCCTGATATTCACTCTCCAAAAGAGGCATATAGTTATATAACAAAATTAAGGGAAATCTTAAGATATATTGGTGTATCAAATGCGGATATGGAAAAGGGTGAACTCCGATGCGAGCCGAATGTATCTGTTCACCGTAAAGGAGAACCCCTCGGAACAAGAAGAGAAATAAAAAATCTAAACTCAATAAGACAGGTAGAGGATGGAATAAAATATGAGATAGAACAACAGATAAATTCACTGAAGAAGGGAAGACCTGTAGAACGGGTAACTCTCCTCTGGGATGAGAAACAAAAAGTAACAAAAGTGATGAGAAAGAAAGAAACAGAAGAGGATTACAGGTACTTTGATGAACCTGATCTTCCACCGCTCTGTATATCAGATTCTTTCCTAAAGGAACAATGGAATTGTATAGGAGAACTCCCTGATGAAAGGAGAGAGCGGATGCGTAAACAGTATAGATTGACTCAAAATGACGCAGACACCCTCGTCTCAAGGAAACTTCTGGCCGATTATTTTGAGGATGTAACGAAAATAACAAAAGATACAAGACTTACAGCAGGTTTTATACTCGTGGAACTGCTCGGCTTTCTGAACGAAAACAGTATAAGGATCGAAGATAATCCCATCTCTCATACGAGCCTATCCGAGCTTATCTCTCTTATGAAAAAAGGCGTCATAACCAGAACGGTTGCGAGAAATATACTACCAAAGATAATCAAAGGACAGTCTCCGATGAAAGTTGTTAAACAGCTTGGTCTTGAGAAAATGGAGGAAAAAGAGGAAATGGAGAAGATTGTACAGGGTATTCTGAATAAATATCCAGATGAGGTTAAAAGATACAAAGAAGGCAAAAGTGGACTCTTTGGTTTCTTTGTGGGAGAGGTTATGAAGGCAACGAGAGGAAAGGCTAATCCGAACATTGTAGGCGAACTACTGAAAGAGCGGCTAAGTAAAATTTAAACTGCAGAGACCAAGCCACTGATTGCACTGATTAGTTAGATTACAGATTTTAGATTTCAGAAGGATACTATACCCTACGACGCTACGACTCCATGACCCAATAACCTAATTACCCAATGACCATTTACAATTGACAATTGAAGATTGAAAATTGTTCACCACAAAGGCACAAAGGCACTAAAATT
>PEYP01000036.1:0-2143 GCA_002774315.1 Candidatus Stahliibacteriota bacterium CG08_land_8_20_14_0_20_40_26 | reverse complement strand
CCCAATGACTCAATGACCTAATAACTGTCTAAATTATGAAGAAGATTACACGAAGAAAATTTATCAAGTTTCTGGGGCTTCTTGGGGTTTTCCTTTTTATTCCCAAAATCAAGCTGAGAATAAAGGGGAAAAGGGTTACGAAATCCGAACTTCGCAAAAAACATAATCTTGCAGGATAGTTTTTTTCTTGCAATTCTGCAAATTTTATGTTATAATACCTTTGCCATTAGAAACAAACTTAGCCCACGAAAGACACGAAGAACACTGACATAAAAAACAAAATTTTTCAAATTTAACCTCGAGATGACACAAGCGGAATGAATAGAATCTTGGGGTTTATTAAAAAAAGCAAAGTTTTTGAAATACATTAAGTTCCGTGTATTTCGTGTTTTTCGTGGGGAACTTCTTTTTCTGACTTGGTGCCTTCGTGGTTAAGCTTTTGTTTTTTCTTTAACATGAGGAGGAGATATGCGTGGAGTGCCCAGCATAATGGTAGTCCTGCTGATACTCGCTGGATGTGCATCACAGGAGATGACATCTGGTAAGATTTATATGCAACAGGAGGACTGGGACAAGGCAATTGAGTTCTTTTCTCAAGAAGTACAAAAGAATCCAACCAATGCAGAGGCATATATGTGGCTTGGCAAAGCATATACCCAGAAAAGAGAATATGAAAAGGCGTCAGATTGTTTTAACGAAGCGAGAAAAATAAACCCGGATATAATAACAGAAAAAGAGAGGCTGTTTATATGGGGAGTGTACAATGCCGCCGGGGAACAATCAGCAACCAGAAAGGATTATGCCAGTGCTGTTTCCTATCTCACAGAATCTCTTGAACTGGAATCCGACTCCGTAATTACATACACCTATTTGGGTTATGCATACTCTAAGATGCAGGATACAACGAACGCAATAAAAAATTACACTCTTGCTCTTGAGAAGAATCCATCCGATATCGCTTCAAGAACCCAATTAGCTCAATATTATATGGAAATAAAAAATTACGAGAATGCAATAAAGGTATTCAAAGAAATAGTAGATATTGATCCCCTAAATAGTGATGTATTATATCATATGGGCGTTTGCTATACTTATACAGAGGATTTTGATAACGCCGAAAATTGTTTTAGAAAGGTAATTGAAATTGATCCAGTTAACGAGGACGCTTACTTTAATCTTGCTATGACACTCATACGAACGAAAGACATAGAGGGTGCAAAAGTAACCCTTGGTAAAGCCGTGGAAATAAACCCGGAGGACGCTGAGGCGTATTTATTCCTTGGCTCTATATATCTACAGGAGAAGCAATACAAAGAAGCGATTGACGCATATACGAAGGCGATTGAACTTCGCCCGGATGATCCCACTTTATACTATAACCGTGCCTCTGCATACTTCGGATTGGGAGAGACTAAAAAACAGATGGCGGATGAGGCAAAGGCAAAGGAGTTAGAGAAAAGTGAGCAATGATTCCATTAAGGGATAATATACCGGCAAAAAAGTTTCCTTTTGTAACATACCTCCTAATTCTCATAAATGTTGCTCTTTTCATATATGAACTTACTCTTGGAAAATCTGCAAATATATTTGTCAGCAGGTATGGATGCATTCCTTATGAAATAACACGAGCGAAAGATATTGAGCCTTACATAGGTATCCCTGTATATTTTACACTTCTCTCGTCTATGTTCCTGCACGGCTCCTGGTGGCATCTTGTTGGCAATATGCTCTTTCTCTTTATATTCGGCGATAATGTAGAGGACTGGTGGGGACACAGAAGATATATCCTGATGTACATCTTATTCGGACTCATTGCAGCAAGTTTGCAGATACTTGTATCATCGAACTCCAGAGTGCCATTTATCGGTGCATCCGGTGCAATTGCGGGTGTTATGGGAAGTTATTTTTTTCTCTATCCACACGCAAAGGTGAATGTAATTCTCATATTCTTTTTCTTTATCAGGATTGTGTGGATACCCGCATTTCTATTTCTCGGCTTCTGGATATTATTACAGATTTTGTACGGATTTCTCACTCCCCCTTCGGCTTCAAATATCGCATTTTTTGCCCATATAGGTGGTTTCTTTGGAGGTCTCCTCCTCACCCGCCAGGTTGTAAAAAGGAGACTTATTGGGTGGAGATA
>PEYP01000034.1 GCA_002774315.1 Candidatus Stahliibacteriota bacterium CG08_land_8_20_14_0_20_40_26 | reverse complement strand
AAAAAAAAGGCGGGGGAGATTATAGTTGAGATAGAAAAAACTTGACTTTCTGAACAATCTGTGATATAATAGTTGAAACACCTATTTCAATAAAGACTTTTAAAGAATTACCACAAAGACACCAAAAATACCAGGATTTTAGATCACGAACTACCGATCACTGATTACCGGTGACTGATAACCAATACTTTTTGAACTTCGTGATCTTGGTGTCTTCGTGGTTTTATTTCAGTCTTGTGGTTAAGTTTTTTGATGTTGTTCACTTTTAACAGGGAGGTTTATATGACAAAGAAACTGGTGCTTATAGTAATAATCCCTTTTGTGCTTATAAGTTGCGCAAGAAGGGAAGTAAAGATAGAAGAGGAGGTAGTGATAATACCCAAGGATACAATTCCACCCGTGGAAGAGGTTGTAAAGATACCCCTGGAACTGTCCAGAATTCACTTTGATTTTGATAAATACCACATAAGATCGGGCGACGCAAAGATTCTTGAGAAGAATGCAGAGGTCCTAAAGGCATATCCCAAGGTGAGTATAAGAATCGAAGGTCACTGTGACGAGAGGGGAACAAACGAGTATAACCTCGCCCTCGGGGAAAGGAGGGCAATTGCGGCAAGCGATTATCTTGTAAGACTTGGTATTGAAAAGAAGAAAATCTCTATTATAAGTTACGGAGAGGAGAGACCGCTTGTCCCAGAACATAACGAATCGGCATGGGCTAAAAACAGAAGGGCAGAGTTTGTAATGATGAAGTAATTTAAAAACACAAGGAGAAATGGGGAGAGTAGGAAAAGGAGAAAAATTCTGAGATTCCACAAGTCTTTATACTTTGACGAGATATAAGTTCATTCCTGCCTGCGGTAGGCAGGTTCTCCATTTCTCCTTAATATTTAAAGCATTATGCGACCTAAGACCATAAGTGTGCTTACAATACTAATGTTTTTTGGTTGTGCTGTGAGAAATGAAGCAGTGCGTGTCAGGGAACAATTAAATTATATTGAAAAGAGCAACAGGAGAATAGAAGGTGAAATTAATCAGCTTGACAGTCTCTCAATGGAGGAGATAGAGCTTATTATGAGATTCCGAGCACAACAAGGTGAAGCCCTATCCCGAATTGAGGAGAATATAGAATCCTTGAGAAATGCAGTCAATGAATTATCGGGTATATCTATCCCACAGAAGGCCGATACATCTATTTCTTCCGATGTATACTCAATTGCCTATTCTGATTATTTACAGGGCAATTATGACCTATCCATATCTGGTCTTCTCACATATATAAACTCTATTCCAAAGCTTGATGAGGCAAGATACCTTCTGGGAGAGTGTTATTTCGAAAAAGAGGATTATATATACGCTATTAAGTCCTTTGATATGGTAGTGCAGAGCCATCCGCAGAGCAAAAGAGCTCCTACAAGTCTCTATAAGACTGGAAAAATATACGAAACTATGGGAGATACAGTCTCTGCAAATCAATACTTTAAGAGATTATCAAGTGACTATCCAAACTCACCTGAGGCAGCACTCTTGAGGGACGTCAAGCAGTGAATATCTAATTTCTAATATCGAATGTCTAATTTTTCTTCTTATTTATTAAAATAACTCGTTCTGTCATTGGACCTTGGCGTTTGATTAGTCATTAGAAATTGGACATTTGTCATTTTGGAAGTTTTAACAATAAACAGTAGAGACATGTTACATATACTACTTAAGACTACACTTGGTTCCGCCTTTATTGCATCAGGCTGGGTAGGAAGGAGTGTCGTCATAATCCTTTTTGTCCTCTCTATCTGGTCATGGGCAGTATTTATATATAAATACAGACTATTTAACCGAATTAACAAAGATACCAGGGATTTCCTTGACATCTTAAATGAAGATATGACCTTTGAGCGTGTAAGTAATATATCAAAGGAATTTGACGGTCCTATTACGAGAATATTACAAAAAGGGTGGAAGATTACACAACAGTCCTCTGAAAAAGAGACCCTTATAGCAAATATGAGATCCGCAATGAAAAGGAGTGAAGTGGAAGAGGTTGCGAAACTTGAATCACAGCTTCCGTTTCTCGCTACGATTGTTACCGTAAGTCCATTTATGGGACTCTTTGGTACCGTATGGGGTATAATGAGGGCATTTATTGACATTAAAACATACGGCTCTGCCCACATAATGGTAATAGCACCCGGGATAGCAGAATCACTTATAACAACTGTAATAGGTCTATGTGTTGCCATGCCTGCTGTTGTGTTTTATAACTATCTGGCAAATAGGATAAGGAAATTTACAGATGAACTCGACAATTTTATCTCTGAAACCGAAGAGATAATAAGAAGGGAATATCCTGCCACATTACCAATCACCAATAATACATAAACCCCAGAGTATATCGCAGATAAACATCACCTCACTTGTTGATGTGAGCCTTACCATACTTATAATATTCATACTCTCTGCTCCTCTTCTTCAATCAGGCATAGACATACAGTTACCCAGGACCGCAGTAACTAACTACGAAGGAGATAAAGGGATAACAATAAGTATAACAAAAGAAAAAAAGGTCTTTATAGACGGCAGAGAAATCAAAAAACCCCATAAAGAGCTTGTCCCCATCCTTACATCATCTAAAAAAAAGGTATATATCAAAGGAGATATTAATGTGCCATACGGATTTGTGATGGAAATAATAGGACTTGTAAAATCCGCAGGCATAGAGGATGTTGGCCTCATCTCAGAACCAAGAAGAAGATAGCAATGACCTTGTTTTTCATAATATCGCTGTGTATTTCGCCTTCTGAAGTAAATACAGGAGACGTATTTAGAGTAAGAGTTGTATCAAAAGAGAATGATATTAAGGCAGTTTTTATTGAAGATACAATAAGGTTCGTAAAAAGAGACACGATTTTTGTTGGATTTGGTGTTGTCCCTTATAAGACCGGACCTGGTAATTACTGGATTAAACTGCTTTCCCAAAATGTTGTAGACTCCACATTGATAACCGTTCTGCCAACGAAATTTCCTGCAGAAACATTAATCGTAGCTGATACAATGGTGAAATATACCCCAAAAACAGCAAAAAGGATAAAAAATGAGCGGGAAAATACAGTGGATGTACTTTCAGGAGTTACCCCCTATATCCTGTTTGACGGAGAATTTATCCCTCCTCTTTCAGGTATTATGGTAACCTCTCCCTATGGAGTCAAGAGGATTATAAATGGTACAGAAAGAGGATTTCATATGGGCGTGGATTTAAAGGCAAAAAAGGGCGATGAGATAAAGGCCTGTAACGATGGAATAGTAGTTCTTGCCCAATATCATTATCTTCCCGGGAGGTGCGTTATTATAGACCATGGACTTGGGATATATACATATTACATCCATCTTGACAGCATTCTTGTCAGAGAAGGGGATACTCTCAAACAGGGTGAAATAATAGGTTACGCAGGTTCATCAGGCAGAGTCACTGCCCCCCATCTCCATCTTGGATTGTATATAAACTCGCATCCCGCAAACCCTATTTCATTGATGGGTTTAGGTTTTTAATTTTAGATAATGCCAAGAGTGTTGTAATAAGGTTATTGCAGGGACAGACCCTCAGGTTTGTCTATAAACGTTTTAATAGCAAACATAAATGTGCCCAGACAATAATCCCGGCTAACTTATAGAAGAAAGACTGTGATTTTCTGTCAACTGAAGGTCGTCTTAAGACAATTCTACAAAAATAACATAGAGATTACTATGAAAAAATATGTTCTGTTTCTGATGTTTTCTCTGGTTTTACTTCTGATTATAGCTACAGGATGCGCATATCACTTAGCTACAGGGACCTATCAAAAAGAAGAATGTCCAATACATTTTGCGGTTATCGGAGACCGTACCGGCGGGCACACGCCTGGGATTTATGGCAAAATCACTGAAGAGATCGAAAGACTAAAACCAGATTTTGTTATCACTATAGGTGATATGATTGAAGGGTATACGGATGATACAACTGTTGTAAATAGTCAGTGGAAAGAATATAAATCGTTGATAGCTCCTTTCACAATGCCTGTCTATTTCACACCGGGTAATCACGATATCTGGGATGAGGCTTCCTTAAAATTATACCAAAATCATATTGGCAATCCTTATTACTCCTTTGATTTTAAGGGCTTACACTTTGTTATTCTGGACAATAGCCGTTGGAGACCGGGGATAGAACTTCCAGAAGAGCAGATCAACTGGTTAATCAGCGACCTGGGGAAAAATAAAAAAGCCCCTTACACTTTTGTCTTTATTCATAAGCCTTTTTGGTTCGAAACGATAGCGGATAACAAAACGGATACTCTACATAGTCTGTTCTCCAATTACGGTGTAGATGCAGTATTCACAGGGCATTATCATACTTATTTTAGCGATAAATTCGATAACATTCTCTATACCAGCATAGGAAGTTCAGGCGGTTCTTGTGAGCCAGGACCAACTGGTTTGGAATATCACTTTGTCTGGGTAGCCGCCAACAAAAGGGGAATTTCAATTGCGCCGATAAAAATTGGTGGAGTATTGCCGTGGAAGGAAGTCACAGCAACAGATCTGAAATTTATTGATAGAATATATCTCTCGGGTATAGAATTTGAAAAACCATTACCTGTAAGTGAAGATATCACTGTTGAAAGCACTGAAGTAGCAGTTAAGTTAAAAAACCTCAATCTTGATTTTTTACTTGAGGACACCATAAGCTGGAAAGTGCCAGAAGGATGGTCTGTAGAGCCAGAGAGCTTGCCAATAAGGATTATGGCAGGAGACAGCAGTACAATAAGGTTTAGCATTAAAAATAAAGGAAATCTCTATCCGGTTCCGGTACTCTCTGTACATTTTCCCTATTCTGAGAGTAAAACTTGTGAGATTAAGAAACCATTGCCTGCTGCGCGTAAGACATACTGTTATCAAGTAAGTACTCAACCAGTTATCGATGGTAAAATATCCGAACCTATCTGGCATAATCCTGTTTCACTGTTATTTTCACCAGATGGAAGTCAAGGGACAATTGATTCGGTATATTTCTACTTCTCTTATGATGAAGTTAACATCTATATCGCTGCATATTGTAAGGAATTAAAAATGGATTCTATGGTTGCCACAGTAACAGACCATGATGGCACAATGTACAATGAGGATTATGTGGGTTATCTCTTCCAGCCTGACATAGAAAAAAATGTAGTTTACCAGATTTATTTCAACCCGCTTGGAACGGCCTTCGATCAGAAGATAACAATGAATCCTGAAGGGGAACTTGATATCGATAGAAGTTGGAATGGCACTTACGAAGTGAATACAACAAAAGGAAATGATTTCTGGAGTATAGAAGCACGCATTCCTCTTAAGCACTTTGAGGTTGAGGTTAAGCCCGGACAGCGATGGGGACTGAACTTTTGGCGTAAACAAAGAAGGTTTAACAGTACAGCTGACTGGCAAATCCCCATAAGCTACGACCCAAGTACATTCGGAGACCTAATTATGGAATAGATAAATATCAGTTCTTACCTAAATGCCTCTGACATTATGCAATATGCGATATTAGGTAGTGTCAAATAGAATATGAAAGAATATGAAAAACCACAGAGGTCACAGAGAGAAAATTAATTCCCCGCCTGCGGCGCAGGCAGGTCTGTGGTTCCCCTGTTAAATAGAACCGCTTTACAGCACGCTTTAGTGTTTATTTTTGAGTTATTTAACAGGGTGAATCCAAACAATGAATTATGTAATTTTGCAGGGATTTTAAGAGGCAGTAGGGACAGGGCTTGTCCCTGTCCGAAAACACTATCCCTGTCTAACGGACAACCACCCCGCCTCTGGCGGGGTTCCTACAAATTCTCTTTCCTGCCTACCGTCAGGCAGGCAATCCCTGTTTTTAACTAATAAATTTCAATGTACAAAGGTTAAAAGATGGGATAAAGAGATTGGTTTTACCTGTCTGCCGACAGGCAAGATAGAGAGGTCATTCACCCCGTTAGATAGTAAACATCTAACAGGGTGAATCTGTGGTTAGATTTTTGACATTACAGTCGATGAGTAAAGGAGGCGAAAATGGGATTACATTTTGATTTATTAACCGGCAAAGATATGAAACAGATAAACGATCTGAAAGAATCTTACGGTGGTGCACAGGACATTATGAAGTCTATTAAAAATATGCGCAAATATGAAGTAAGGAAGAAAACAGCCGAACAAAAGGGTTACGGTGAGATGTTGGAAATGGCGGAAGATTATGCAAAATCAATTGCCAAAGTTGAAGATTTTGTAGAAAAAGAAAATATACGGACAACCAAGGAAGCCGTAGTTACCACACAGGTCTCTGGATGGCAGGGTGCTCCCGTTGCGTTGGGCTGTTTGAAGCGTGTTGCTGGAGATGGAACAACTCTCGCACCCAAAGAGATGATTTCAGTTATGGCACTGACAGAAGACTATGTTTATAATGGTGAGTTGATATCAACCCTGGCAATGACTGAAAATCTGATCGGGTCTAAATTCTGTAATACCAACCTCATTGGAACTCCCCTTAGTAACGAATGCTATGTCCGTCTGGAAAAAGTTACCGGTGAAAAATTTGAGACGATAGAACCGTCTCCCGGAATGCGTGCATTGGTCCTCAAAAATCAAGGTACCTTTTTTGGGAATTTTGGAGGAATTGAGGTTGCCAATAACAATCATCTGGTTTATCTTGATGGTATAACTCGTGCAGCGGTCAATACAGGAACAAACTTCTTCTTGAATCCAAGCTGGTCTACCATCATTGCGGGTTCCTATTATGCACGTGATATTAAAAATATGGAGTTTAAAATCTCCATGCTCTTATCAACACAGAATGCAATCCAGTTCAGAATGCTTCTGAATATTATGAAGGAGTTTATATGCGATGATGGCACACCTGCTATCTCTGAGATTAATCTCGGGAATGGTATGTCACCTGAAATGTTTATACAATGTGCAAAAGAATTGCAATCCTCCGGTCTTCCTGATGTCCTATTGACCGCCCATATAAGAATAAATTCGGATCTGGGAATTGAAAACTTCAATTGGACAGAAAATGCCTATAAAGTGCTGGATGCAGGGATTAATATGACTATAAAGTACGAGAGCGACGGAACATCCCGTCCTCTTGACACGATGGAAACTTATTTTCTCCCAAAGGAGGAAAGATTAGCACAGGCAGACAAGATTGGAGAGGTTCTTTATTACAAATGTGTGCGTTGTTCAGAAGATGCTAAAGAGATGATGAGAAACGGGCATAAGGCGCTATTTGCAAGAATCTCTTATAGAAATCATTAGGTTATTGAGTAATTCAACCTTTTTCCTTTTTCCTTTATCCTTTGTCTTTCTAAAATGTTTACCTCAATCCTCGCGATTATAATAGGTTACCTGCTTGGCACAATCTTGATGGCGTATATTCTAGGCAGGTTGATCCGTGGTATAGATATAAGAGAATACGGTAGCAGAAATCCTGGTGCAATGAACGCATTTAAGGTTCTGGGTCCCCCTTACGGTATTGTCACCTTGCTCTTTGATATGTTTAAAGGCGTCCTGGCAATATTTATCGCTCAGTTATTAAATGTACCCATAACCATCGTGTTGGCGAGTGGATTTGCTGCAGTCATTGGGCATACCTTTCCCTTCTATTTGAAATTTATGGGTGGTCGTGGCGCCGCAACTGCCTATGGGATACTCATCTACTTGCTCATTATAATAATAAAGAACTACCTTCCAATGGATTCGGCTGCACCCTTCGCGTTTTTCTTCTTTTTCGTGATCGCTTGCTACTGGGTTACAAGGTCGGTAAATGTCACAGCATTTGCTGGTTTTCCTGCATTTGTACCTCTAATTATCTGGTATGCTGGTTTTAATCCTTACACAATCTTTACTGTAATTATATCTATTTACTTAATATCTGCATCCGCAATTACCGTAATCAAGACCGGTGGTATTAAATCGGAAGTAGAAGCACATGGCAGAAAGGTAGTAAAAATCAAACTTATAAGGAAAACAGTGAGGCTGGGTGCTACACTTTTTCCGCTTTTATACCTGGGGTATACCAGAAAATTGGCTGGTGGGTTCACTGCTGTAGCACTTTTATTATTCATCATTTTTGAGATTGTCCGCAGGGTGCGTCCTGAATTGTTTGGAAGAAGAGCCCTTGAGATTGTGCTTAAAAAGGGTGAGCCTACACGTATGCTTTCCGGGTATACACTCTATCTAATATCAGCCCTGTTTATTATATTAGTTTTTCCCAAGGATATTGGGGGTCTATCCCTTTTATTTCTTACATTGGGTGACTCTCTTGCCGAACTTATTGGGTTAAATTTTCTGCGAGTGAAGACATTCCCCGGGAAGACACTTGAAGGTTCACTCGGTTGTCTATCAATCTGCTTACTTTCTGGTTTCATCGTGATGATTTTCTATGACATCTCTATCTTACAGGTTCTTGTCGGTAGTCTTGTGGCAACCTTTGTGGAGAGCATACCAAAACTTGAAGACAATCTGTTTATGGGCCCCATATCCGCCCTCAGTATGTGGCTTTTGAGATAATCAGGGGTCAGGCTCAAGTATTCAAATATTATTTTGCTGGCCTTGGTTGGTGCAGTAGAGCCTCTGCACGAATTAAATTCCCCGCCGTTGATGGAACAGGCGTGTCTGCAACCAATTGCTTTTTACCAAATTTTTTGGCCTTAACCGTGTTGTTAGACTTAAAAAGGGAGAAGTCTATTTTATATAAAAAGATGAAACCCTACTTTTATATAGGCCTGTCCGTAATTGTTGTATCAGAGATACTCCTCTTTTTGGGAGAAAGGTGGGTCTCTATGTTTTTTACTCCCCTGGTATGGACAGGATACATCCTTTTTATAGATGGTGTTGTGTACAGAATCAAGAGAAAGTCCCTTCTGACCACAAACAAGAAAACCTTCTGTATGATGTTCCCTCTTTCTTTAGGTTTCTGGTTTGTTTTTGAATTCTATAATCTTTTCATCAAGAATTGGAAATATGAGGGTCTTCCATCGATATGGCTTACAGCTATTGGAATGGTATGGGCGTTTGCAACTATAGGTCCTGGAATTTTAGAAACAACAGAATTTCTGAAATCTATCCGCGCCTTCAATTTGAGCACAAAAGGATTCAAGATACCCAATATTGTACTCCGTATAGTTATAGTGATAGGTATTCTCTGTCTTTTGGCCCCTCTGGTTGCTCCTTATCGGGTATCAAAATACCTCGTTACATCCCTGTGGTTCGGTTTCGTATTCCTCCTTGACCCGATAAATTGTATGAACGAGAAAAATTCCATTTTCAGTGAATGGCAGGAAGGGAATTTTCAGAATTTTCTCTGCCTTTTTTTTGGAGGCCTTATCTGTGGCTTCCTCTGGGAGCTTTGGAACTATTGGGCAGCCACAGGGTGGATATACCAGATTCCCTACTATCTGGGACCAAAAATCTTTGAGATGCCTCTTTTAGGATATCTTGGGTTTCCTCCACTTGCTATGGGATACTATGCCTTTTATAGTTTCATCTTAAGGAAAACTCAACAAAGACAATAGAGTCGAGTCTTTAATTTTAAATTTTCTGATACCATGAGAATAACTCTATATAAGTAAACTAAAAGGAAAAAGGTATCTGAACTCGTTCATATATAAAGTGTCAGGTAAAAGCACAAAAACAAAGGAGGTTTTACATGGAAGCATATGTGACTCCCGATTCCCTTGAAGAGAAAGCACAATATTGGCTTAGGAAAGTAGAGCCTTTTAACCAGCATCGGATGCACCTCAATAAGGAGAAATCAGCACTTCTCGTCATAGATATGCAAAAGTTCTTCTTGGATCCTGTTTCGCCAACTTTCACTAGCGGTGGATTAGCTATTCTTCCGACTTTAAAACAACTTATTCAGGCATTTCGAGAAGCTAATCGTCCCGTAATTTACACCCGTCATGTCCATCACCCTGGTCGCATAGATGCTGGTATCATGGGATGGTGGTGGGAAGGGATGTGCGTTGAAGGAAGTACGGAAAGCAATGTACATGACGATGTCGCACCGCGTCCAAACGAGAAGGTAATTTTCAAACATCGCTATTCAGCATTCTACAATACAGATTTGGAAACAGTGCTCCGATGCCTGAAAGTAGAAGACCTTGTAATCACCGGCATTATGACCAACCTATGTTGCGAATCTACTGCTCGGGATGCCTATTACAGAGATTACAAAGTATTCTTCCTTGCTGATGTTACGGGAAGTGTCAGTGAAGAAATGCATCTGGCAAGTTTACTCAATCTTGCCTTCGGATTTGCCTTTGTGACTACGGCAAAAGAGATCTTACAAGAGTTGCACAAGTAACAGCGTCAATCTGCGTCAGGAAGGTATTATGAAGAAAGAAGTTTTCATATCAATTTATATTCATATTGGTGCCGTAATTATATTTCTGCTTCCTTCTCTGCTTAAGATTGATAAAACATACCCTATGGGAGAGGTGTATAGCGTGCAGATTGTATCCCGCCCTTCCACCCGTCTAATTGAAAAATCCAAAGAGCCAGAAAAAAAGAAAAAAGAGGTGAAGAAAACTGAAAAGGCAAACGAGGGCAAGGCAGAGGGTGCAGTAGGAAAAGTACAAACCGATGCAAGTTTTAAGTATTCATACTACCTCTCAACCATTATTTCAAGGATAGGAGGAAACTGGAAAAATCCTTACAGAGGAAATGCGATATCAGCGGTCGTCCACTTTTTCATAACAAGGGATGGCAAAATAGAAGAGGTAAAACTACATAAGTCATCTGGAAACTATCTATTTGACCAGTCTATCATAAGGGCAGTAAATATCACTAAAAGCCTCCCTCCTCTTCCCCCTGAATATGACAGGGACAGGTTGGGAGTATTCTTCGAGTTCGCATATAAACCATAAGGGAAAGTAGGCAGTAGACAGTAAGGAGTAAGCAGTAATAGGTGATCAGTCATCGGTAAGTCGTTGTGTCATAGACTCTTAGCGTCATTGGGATTTGATTAGAAATTCGACATTAGAAATTAGACATTTATGTTTGCTAAGGTATTACTCAAGATAATCACACTGATTTTTATATCCTCTCTCCTTTTTTCTCAGGATGTATGGCTGAAACTTGAAGTGGGAGAGCGAAGAAAACTCGGTATATCCATTGATGAGTTTTCCTCCCTTCAGGGTATGGAATCTCTCCGGGACACTATCAGGGAAATAATAGAGAACGATTTAAGATTTTCACTTTATTTTGATATAAAAGAGGATGCCGTAACGCACATATCTGGAGAGGTAACTGAAGAGGAATTGTGTATCACTGTGTATGAAACACCAAGAATAACAAAAATTATGAATGGAAGGTATCCTCTATCTTCCAGCATAAGAGATGCCTGTCATAGGGCATCAGATGATATAATAAGAACACTCATAGGAGAGGATGGGATATGCAGGACAAAAATATTCTTTCTTACAAAAATAAACAGCAATAAAAGGATTGCACTTGCAGATTATACCGGACACAATTCAATCCTGCTGGATATGAATAACTACTGTCTCTCTATTGCCCCATCACCAGATTGCAAAAAAATTGCATACACAACCTACCAAGGGAATAACCTTTGCCTTTATCTTCTCGATATCGAAACAGGTGGAAAAGAGATAATATCAGACAGAGAAGGATTAAACACTGCCCCCGCCTTCTCACCCGATGGGAAAAAACTTGCAGTTTCACTTTCAAAAGATGGAAACCCAGAAATTTATGTCATAGACCTAAAGAGTAAAAAGGCAAGAAGGCTTACAGTGAACAGGGCAATAGACACATCACCTACCTGGTCGCCAACAGGCAAAGAGATTGCTTTCGTTTCTGACCGCTCCGGTAGTCCACAGATTTACATTATGGGAAGCGACGGCACTGGGGTAAGAAGATTAACATACGAGGGATGGTATAACACATCGCCGAGATGGTCTCCGAAGGGAGATAGAATTGCCTATGTCGCTATGGATGAAGAGAAAAAACTGAATATATATACTATCCTTCTAACCGGAGAGGGAAGAACCTGCCTCACCTTTCAGGGAAATAATGAAGAACCATCCTGGTCAAAGGACGGACTTCATATTGCATTTATATCCAATCGTAGTGGAAGATACGAACTTTACACGATGCACTGGGATGGCTCAGGTCAGAGAAAGATACTCACATACGGCGATGGGATATACTCATCTTGCTGGTCACAGTAGTCTCTCAAGATAAGTTTTATACAGCTTTTCTACGACCTTTTCCCATAAAAAATTTTCTCTTATATATTCTCTCAACCTTTTATCTCTCTTTTTTAAAATACTTCTTCTGATTGCTTTCCTTATGGATCTTACACTTTTGGGATTTACATACTCTGCCATATCACCAAAATATTCCCTTGTTCCACCTCTTTCGGTGATCACGATTTTTGCGCCCGTAAGAGCAGCTTCAAGTGCAGAAAGCCCTGGGGTCTCAAATTTAGAAGGCAGTATAAATGTATCACAGGCCGCGTATGCAGATGATAGGAGAGATGAATCATGGGGTAAGGGTTGCAAGATTTCTATGTTAGGATTTTTCTTTATTAGTGAAAGGCACTTTTGTGTGTAATTTCCTTCATCTATTATCTTCCCGATAAAAACTACCTTTCTATCTATTCCTTCCAATGCTCTCACAAGGTTCAGGGTATTCTTTCTTGCTGAGCCTATCCATCCTGTATAGAGGATAAAATTTCCCATATCGTATTTAGCCTTGAACTCATTCGGATCTGCGAAGTAAAACTTCTCATTCACTCCGTTTGGTATCTTTATGAACTTTGTCATCGGGATTCCAAATCCATAGGAAAGTGCTTTTGCCTCTTCATCCGTATTCGGCAGTATGATATTTGCAAGTTCCATAATCTCCTTAACAAAAAGATGGAGAGTGAATATGTTAAAGTTGTTTAGAAACCCATTTAATAAGTTTATTGTTCTCAATGTCCGAAGGTTATGGGTAGACGCGAAAACTGGTGACACCGCAATCTTCATACCTCTTTGCTTTAATCTTCTTACTGTATCACACAGCGAGATATCTGCCCTGAATATATGGACCAGGTCATAACCCTCTTTTAGAGGATGCCAAATATCATAGAGGTCAACTTCTACA
Organism: Candidatus Stahliibacteriota bacterium CG08_land_8_20_14_0_20_40_26; assembly: GCA_002774315.1. Lineage (GTDB taxonomy): Bacteria > Hydrothermota > UBA3073 > UBA3073 > UBA3073 > UBA3073. The sequence goes on along the minus strand of PEYP01000034.1, from coordinate 3,783 downwards.
CCCAGTTTTTCGAGATACTTTTTACTATTGGTTATCTGGGTATAAAGTCCCCCTTTATTGATTGCCACATCGGGCGTCGCTATGAAAAGTATACGCATTCCTTATAATTAAAGACCACAGACAACAGACCAAAGACAACAGACATCAGACAAAAAAAGTAAGCACTAAGCAGTATGCACTATAAAAAGTGTCATTGAGTCGTAGGGTCATTATCCTACATTTCACATTTCACATTTAACATTTCACCTATTCAATAATTCCACTGCCTGCTTGTAGACATCTTCAACCTTAATCTCTTTTAGGCATTCAAACAACTTGCACTTTATCCCCACTCCGAGCCACGAACAGGGGCTACAGGGCAAATTGCTTTTTACTATTATATTCTTATCTCCGTATGGTCTTCCTCTCTCCCATGAGGTTGGGCCAAATATCGTTATTGTAGGAACACAAAGTGCTGAAGCAAGATGTGATAGTCCAGAGTCGTTTCCTATAAAAAGTTTACAACAACTTATCATTGCAGCAGCGTGGGTTATTGGGTAGCCTACAAAGGAGAATACCGAGGTCTGGCCATATGGCTCGTTCACGGGATCCAATGAATATGAGAGACTTTCTCCACAATCTTTTACGATAGTTTCGATATAATTCCTCTCATCTTCTGAACCAAAAATAACTAATCTTTCTCCCTCCTTTACAAACGACCTTATCAATTCGCTAAACTTGTCCCATCTCTTATTTTTATCACTTGCACCCGGGTGTATACCTATAACCTCCTTCGGTGTTATTTTTTTGTCTTTACACCATCTATTCACGAATAGAAAGGAATCTTCAGGAATCTGAACAAATGGTTTTTCATCAGTCCTTTCTACCCCAAAGTATTTAAATATTTCAAAATTTGCATCTATCTCATGTATTCTGTATTCTGGAAATCTTATTGTATTTAGGAATCCCTTCCCACGAACACTTTTACCAATTCTTATTTTTGCTCCGGATAAAACGGAGATAAATGCGGAACGAAAGGATGGTCCTATCGCGTTCATTACACTCACATCGGGATAAAATTGCCTGAGTTTCTTTATCAATCTTATTTTACCTGAAAATCCCTTAAATTTCTTTTCTTTTATAGAAAATGTATATGCTCCGTTCCAACATTTTATAAGTTCACAGGGAGTATTATTCTCGCATAAGATGACTATTCTTGCCTCATGATATCTTTTTCTCAGCGCAAGAAGTGCGGGAGAAAGGCATACTATATCTCCGATACCTCCCCATGCAATTACAAGGATTGTCTTTGGCTCATCCATTTTGTGCGGTTGTAAAATATAAGGTAATCAAAGAATATGAATGGGACAAAAAACCCATTAAAAAGGGTGGTCAGTCTTCTTATAAGGTTATATATGCCCCGATGGAGAGAGAACCTTACAATCAATTTCTGTAGTGAAAGGGAAAGTGGTTCCTTTAATAAATGCACAGGATCCAGAAGATACAACTTGAAGGTTTCTCTAAAAACGGGATGTTTATCTATAAGTAACGGAAGGAGATTTTTACCAAATCTTTCTGCATCAAGAAGCACCTTTTGTAGATTTACGGTATGGGAGTGATAGGCAACTGCCTCTTTTATGTATATAAACCTTTTACTCAAAAGTGATAGCTTATATGCAAACTCTATATCCTCTCCTTGAAAAAAACAGGAAATGGAATCATTAAACAATCCAGCATCTATTGCGTCGTTTCTTTTAACAGATGCATTTTGTGTTATAAAGCAAGTGAAATCCCTTTTGCCTTTGTGCACACCCCTTGTAGAAAGATACCGCAGAAGTGCCCTCTCTCTTGCATTTTTTTCATATATAACATTACCAACAAATACACCATCCTCCCTCTGATGGGCAGTGAGATAAGTGAAGAGGAGGTCTCTATCTGCCTTTATATCATCGTCAAGAAATACAATAATATCACCCTTTGCTGACCTTATACCATCGTTTCTTGTGGTTGCTGTTCCTCTGTTTGTATGGTGTTTTACATACCTTAGATTCAACCTTCCTTTGTACTCTGATAACCATTTGTATGTTCCATCGTTTGAACCATCGTCAACTACAATAACTTCAAATTCACCTACATCAAGAGATTGACCCTCCAGTGATCTTATCATATCCTTCAAGGAGGAGAGTCTGTTGTAAGTTGGAATTATAACGCTTATCATCTTATTTTCTGAATACACCTACTTCAATCCCTCTGAATCTTGCCGGTGTAGTACCGTGTCCAACCCTCATAGACTGTCCGGGTTCACCTTTACCACAGTTCATAATACCGTGCATTCTCCAGTAATTCTTGTTTGCTACCCCATCACAGGAATTCCAGAATTTTGGCGTTATTCCCGTATAGGTTGCATCTTTTATTATCTCGCCCAATTTTCCATTCTTTATCTCGTATGCAAGTTCAACACCGAACTGGAAATTTATGCGTCTGTCGTCTATACTCCACGACTTATTAGTTAAAAGATATAATCCATCGCTTACACCGTCTATCAATTCCTCGAGGGTGGCATCACCTGGCTCAAGGTTTATATTAGTCATTCTGATTATTGGTATTCTCGACCACGAACTTGCCCTCATAGTGCCTGTGCTTTCTCTTCCAATGAGTGGTGCAGTATCCCTTGAAGAGAGGTAATCGTTGAATACACCTTCTTTTATGAGATAGATTCTCTGCGCAGGAACACCCTCATCGTCCCATCCAAAACCACCAAGTCCATTTTTAATAGTGGCATCTGCCGTTATGTTAACGAACTTGCTTCCGTATTTGAAACTGTCAAGTTTCTCTGGCGTCACGAAACTTGTCCCTGCATAGCTCGCCTCTGTTCCAAAAACTCGGTCAAGTTCTGTTGGATGCCCAACGGATTCGTGTACCTGAAGGACCATCTGGTCATCAGATATGACAATATCCTTCCTGCCAGAGGGGCATGGTTTCGCCTGAAGCAACTTCTCTGCCTCCTCCCCAACCCTTGGGGCTTCTTCGGAAAGTCTGAGCCCTTCTATAAACCCATATCCAGCTTGTCCAAAGTCTCTGTAAGACCTCTTCTGTACCTCTCCCTCTCTTACTGCAAGCGCTGTTATCTCTGCACCCGTATGAACTATATCCTGCTCTATAATGCTACCATCTGTGGACGCGAAGACCTTCCTCTCTCTTATGGAGATCATCATTGTAGTTCTTACCTTTACATCTTTGTACTTTGAGAGTATTTCATCTAAGGAAAGAAGTAAGTCTATCTTATCCTCCATAGATACATCAAACGGATCTTTCTCTATCTCTGTTTTATATTTTCCCTTCTGTGGATTCAAATGAGAGAGTGAAACAGATTTTCCTTTAGCTATCCCTGATGCCTTTGCGATTTCCAGACTTTTATCAATCACTCTATCTATTTCCGTTTCTTCTATTCTATTTGATGAATGAAACCCCCAGGCGTTGTTGAGAAGTATTTTCACCCCAAATCCAACATCGTTGCTCTTTGTGTAAGACTCTACATTTCCATTCCTGACAAGAATATGTTCATACTCTGTTTCTACAATCCTTGCGTCCCCATAATTTATAGATACAGGAAGGCGCTCCCTGATCTTTAACGCAAAATCTCTCATTTCACCCCCTATGTTGTCCCCTTTTATAAAGTTCCTTTCGTAGAGTATCTATTATATACATAAAATAGAAAAAAGTCAAGAAAAAAATTGGACGCACCTACCTGCTGGCAGGCAGGGTAGGCAGGGATTAACGCAGACTTGTAGGGTAAGGCTTTAG
>PEYP01000095.1 GCA_002774315.1 Candidatus Stahliibacteriota bacterium CG08_land_8_20_14_0_20_40_26 | reverse complement strand
TCTTTCTACCTTTCCTCTGGATGCTCTCAACATCGTTAAAAGCAGGAGGCGAGATATTTGTATATCCACCAAAGTTTATCCCCACAGAACCAAGATGGGAAAATTATGCCGAGGCCGTTCGTGCAATACCTTTTCTTGCCTATTTCAGAAATTCAGTGTTCATAACCGTTATGGCAATCATAGGCACGGTTTTATCAAGTTCATTCGTAGCCTATGCCTTTGCAAAACTCAAATGGAAAGCAAGGGACAAGGTTTTCTTTATAGTTCTTTTCACTGCAATGTTTCCGATGCAGGTTACGATGATACCCGTCTTCATATTATACAAAAACCTCGGCTGGCTTGATTCCTTTAAACCTCTTATTATTCCATACTTCTTTGGAGGAGGGGCATTTAACATATTTCTTATGCGTCAGTTCTTCCTTACGATACCCGAATCCCTTTCTGAGGCTGCCAGGATGGATGGATGTAGCGAGTTTGGAACCTACTGGAGTATACTGCTACCGCTCACAAAGCCAGCTATGATCACAATTGCGCTATTTACGTTTCTCCTTACTTGGAATGATTTTATGGGACCCTTAATCTTTCTTTCAACAAAGGAAAAAGGCACCCTTGCCCTTGGATTGGCTATGTTTGTTGGACAGCACGCAACCGAATGGCATCTCTTGATGGCTCTCTCGGTCTTGATATTGATACCTATAGTAATAATCTTTATTTTCTCTCAGAGATACTTTGTTGAAGGAATAACAATGACAGGAATGAAGGGATAAAAAATGAATTCAGGAAAAAGGGTACTTTTGGCATTGAGCCACAAAGAGCATGACAGAGTCCCTATTGATTTGGGTGGCTGTAGGGCATCTGGAATTATGGGAATAGCCTATAATGTGTCACCTGAGAATATAATGGCAATGAACGAGGCTGTGATGGAATATGGTATGAATTTCCCAAAAGCTGGATATCCAACCCAAAGACAATATTGAAGTCGAGTAAAGACCTAAATACCTATCCATGGCCCGATCCTGAGGATATAGACTATTCATCTATAATAGAGTCAAGAAAGTATCTGCCAAAGGGGATGATAGATGCTACTCTTGAATATGGTGGGTATCCAATAAGTGTTTAACGCTGTCTTATGAGTATAAAAACAAAGGATATTCAGGTAACAGATCTTGGGCTGATATTTAACAAGACCAGGAATATTGATGGTTTTGACGGTGCCTACTCTATATCTGTAGGTAATAATATATTGTGGTTATTCGGCGATACATTGGTTAGAGACAATGAAATGATCTGCAACTCAGCGATTTTCACTAACTTTTTTGACCCTGATAAGGGCCTGGAGCGAGTGAAGGTGAAGGTGAGTCAGGATGGCTATCCTGTAACAATCATTGAGCCTACGCCAGAAGAGAAAAAGATAAAATGCAGAATCTGGCCATTACATGGGATTACTCTAAATGAGATGGTTTATATATATTATGTGTTGATAAAAGTAACCCCAGGCGATGAGTTCCCGTATAGGTCATCCTCCTTTAATTTTGTGGAGGTTGGCAGCGGTCTTGCAAAGTATGACCCGATACCGGACAAAATGAATCGTTTATTAAAGGAAGAAACTTTATTATGGTGGAGTAGGGATGAGGGCAATTTCGGAAGCGCTGTGATTGACAACGGTAATTACATTTATATCTTTGGAACACACCACAATGACCAGTTAGGCAAGAATTGCGTCCGACTATTGAGGTTAAAAAAGGATGATATTGAAGACCGCTTCAAATACAGATATTTGAAGTCATTCAAACCAGAATGGACAGAGGATGTAAATGAGGCAATCGATGTGACAGATGATGTTCCTTGTGAGATGTCTATCTCCTATAATAGATATCTGAAAAAATATCTTATAGTGCATTCCCTTGTATCAAGAGATAGCATAGTTCTAAAAGTATCAGATAACTTATGGGGACCTTATGAGGATTTTTGTACTATTCCAGTGAAACGAGTATCTCCAAACACTTTCCGTTACGCAGGCAAGGAACATAAAGAACTTGCAAAGGAGAATGGTAGAATTATCTATATAACCTATGTGGAATCAGAGATATACTGGCCACATCTTCTTCGAGTCAGATTTAGGTAGGTATATTATGTCTGAAAAAGTGCTTAATTTTATTAGTAATACTGACGAATACAATTTAGTGGTCGGTTTAGAGAAAATAGGTCAATTCATTTTCGACCTAATAAAAAGGGATTCTTCTAAGAAGCAGTATTTCTTTGCCTTTGATGGTTTCATTGGAGTTGGGGGGGAGAAAAAATAAAGGTGAAATGGAAAGATATGTCATAGCTCTTGATGTTGGAGGTACCTTTCTTGTCTCTGCTGTTATCAGCTCGAAAGGTTCATTTTTGAAAAGGAGTTATAAAAAAACTCCAGTCAATTCTAAAGGAACCTCTGAGGAGATAATAACGACCTTCGTTCGAACATTGCGGGAAGCCCTTGATATAGCAGAAGATAAAAACCTAAATGTAATCGGGATAGGCGTTGGTATGCCAGGGCCTTTTAATTATAAGGAAGGTATAAGTTTAATCAAAGGAGTTGATAAATATGAATCTATATATGGTATGAATCTAAAAAAAGAGTTCATTAAGCGATTGGATTTAAAGGAAGATTTTCCCATCTATTTTGAAAATGATGCAAGGACATTTCTTATGGGAGAGGACTGGATAGGTGAAGCCAGAGGCTACAAACGCGTTATTGGTCTTACCCTGGGTAGTGGTCTTGGTTCGGCATTTATGGCTGATGGGAAGATAGTGACTGAAGGTCAGGGAGTCCCTCCCTATGGATGGATAGGAGTATTGCCTTACGATAACGGAATTCTTGATGATATAATTTCTCGGCGGGGTATTATTGCAAGATATAATGATTTGACAAAAGAGTCGTCTTCAGGACCGGACGTTAAAGAGATTGCCTGTCTGGCGGAAAAGGGAGATGAAATCAGTCTTAAGGTTTTTGAAGAATTTGGTTCTCTTCTTGGTAAGGTACTTAAAGGCATCATTTTTCGGTTTGGAGCAGAATGTCTTGTAATTGGGGGACAGATTTCGAAGTCGTTTCCTCTCTTTAAAAAATCTCTTGTTCAAGAGATAAAATCTATTCCGTCTCTCAGGAAAGTTGTTCCTGCCCGCAGAATTGACTTGAGTGCCCTTTATGGAGAAGCGAAACTCGTTTTTCAGGATTAGCAAGGGGATTTGAATGAAGAAACTTCTTTTCTTTATAACCGACTGGATGGTTGAGGAGAAATCGGTTGTCTCTGCTACCCTCTCTTGGTTATCAGAGAAACACGGGTGGTAAAAGGGCACTTGGCATTACAGAATCTATCTCTGACGGTGAACTACAAGGACTGAAAACTATGGGGATTAGCGTTATAGAGACTATATTCACACCTGATGAGAAGATGAAAAGTCTTGAGAAGATGGGTTTTGGGGTTAGGGTTCTTGAAAATTCAAAAGATTTTGAATCCTTTACAAGGTGGGTTGCAGATAGATGGATAAAGAATTATAAAGGAATCTCTTACGCCGACCCTGTTCTCTGTGCCTACTGGATTCCATTTTCTGCAAGGAAGAGAATACTGCCTCTCTATTCACTTAACTGGAGGAAATTTGTTCCCATCGTTGCCTCGTATGCAGAAGGGGTGAAGAATGACTTAATCTGGGGTAGGCAGCCCTGGGACGATTTTATTACCGAGCTTTCAAAGTATGGAAAGGTTATGCAGTTGATAGATAACACAAGACCTGCCATTACAGTGAAGGATGAAATAAATTATCCTGTAAGTTATGTTAAACCAGAATATAATTACTGGACAAAGGAAATCCCGGACGATGTTCTAATCGAAAACAAAAGAAAGGACAAAATAGGTGTTACCTTTCTACTATATGCAAGTGACTTGCGGCATTTTACAATTATTCCGCGAATATTTGACCTTGTTAAGGCACAAAAGGTAAAAATAGGACTTGCCATAACGGATGCATGGTATGGTCACGCACCCGAACTTCTTGAGGATACGCTCATTCCCATTGAGTCGGGAGGGACATTCCCATTCATAGAGCCACTTGTCTGTAGTGCTGGACTTGGAGTAGCGACAGAGGCAAAGGGTTTTCTTCCTAGAGAGAAGTTTCTTCAGTTTTTGATAGAAGCAATGAGAAGGGTAGCAAAAAAGTGGGGGAAAAGACTCGCACCGAAGGGTTATTATCCCTGGCAGGATTCGTCACCTTATTATAAGCCAGAATCTGGAGAACCACAGTTTGATGTTGTCAAAGAGGCAGGGTTTGAATACTATATTACATATAAACACAGTGGTAGAGACCCTGAAATAGTGTATGAGGAAGATGACTTTATCGTGTTAAACCAGCAAAGTATTCAATGGGAAAAAGAAGCACCCTT
>PEYP01000033.1 GCA_002774315.1 Candidatus Stahliibacteriota bacterium CG08_land_8_20_14_0_20_40_26 | reverse complement strand
TCTTTCCATTAAATGATATTGTGCTGAACTTCATAGCCATATCTCCCACGAAAAACACGGAAGAATTACTCCCACGGAAGACACAGAGAACACTGAATCCTTTTTATTTATTCTTAGTATTTTATAGCTTGTATTTTTGGTGTATTTCGTGTACTTAGTGGGTAAAATCAAATTCTGCACACCACAAGCCCTGTAATGAGCTTTGGATAGAAGTCGGTGGATTTCTGTGGCATTGCTTCTCTCTTTTGAGAGATTCTCCTCACCTCATCTATGCCGGTTGGCGGGAGTAAAAATAGCATCGAAAATCTACCACTATCCACCCCTTTTATACCTTGTTTTGCATCCCGCAAGTATTCTATGTTTTCCTTCCTTGCTATACTTTCCTTTGATATACCGAGTATCCCCTCTATTATGCAGGAATGGAGTACTGTTACATCAAGATTTTTATACTCCTTACTCATATCAGGCTCAACGAATCTATCCATGATACTGCTATTTTTTAGTTCCAATCTGTAGAATTCCCTATCTATATAAAGACCAAATGTATGCCTTTTGATACCCAGGAATTCAAGCGAATGTTGCTTCTTCACAGAGAAGTAATTATTTAACGCCTTTAAACATTCATTCTTCTCCACCTTGATATTGTATAATGCACGATGTGTGGGAAGTATAACAAGCCCATCATCAGAGGTTGATACAAATGTCACCATAACATAACCTGCATCAGGATTCTCTCGACTGTAGGAAAGTGCAGTCTCATACCTGTGATGCCCATCTGCAATAAGCACAGATTTATCTGCCATAAACTTGGAAATCTCATTTATTATTTCACCATCTGTTACTTTCCATATCTTGTGTATTACTCCCTCCTCAAAAGATTCCTCTACCTCTATTACAGGCAAAAGCGAGGTCGCAGGTGCGAGAAGTTCTGTGACAAAGTTTTTCTCATCTGGATACAGCATAAATATCTGTCCAAGATGTGTTTTTGTTGCCCTCAGAAGATTTAATCTATCCTCTTTTGGCTTTGAAAGGGTTCTCTCGTGTGGCAAAACGACACCTGTGGAGAAATCTTCCAGTTTGATGATGGCACAGAAACCTTTCCTTGTCTTTCTCTCTCCTGTTGGGGCAGTAAACTCTTGATGATAAGGATATATACAAGATGTCTTGTCCTGTACAAGGATACCAGCATTAAGCCACGCCCTCAGATACTTACCTGCCTTTTCATATTTATTCGGGCTATCGTACGGCAGTATCACCCTTACTATATTGTAATCGTTCTTCTTATAATATGTCTCCTGCATAACGGGAGTTATCTTGTCATATGGTTGCGTAACCACATCCTTTATCCTTACCTTTTCTGTATTATATCTTACGCCTTGAAATGGCCTTACATTAGCCATATACCCTCCTCAAAATTTAATCGAAATCAACCACAAAGAACGCAGAGATAGATTATAGATTGTAGATTTCAGATTGTAGTATTATCGCGACTAGCCTGCCTGACGGCAGTCAGGGAAGTCGCTCCCACAATAACCTAATTACCTAATAACTTAATTACCAAATAACCTGATTACTATCTTTGCAGGGTAGGCAGAAGTTCCCTGTTGAAAAAAGTAAATTACAGATATTTTTTAAGTTTTTCCTCCTCGCCCATCTCTTCAATAAATTTCTTTATCCTATCTACGTGAGATTTCTTACTAACAAAAAGCACATCATCAGTATTTACTACTACCAGATCAGAAGCCCCCAAAAGGGCAGTAATACCCTTCTCATTTGACACAATACAGTTACTCGAATCCTTAAAAAATGCCTCACCTACTATCGTATTTCCATTCTTATCCTTACCAAGAAGTCTCTCAAGCGACAGCCAGGAGCCGACATCGTCCCAGATAAAGTCTCCTTTCAAAACAGCGGTTCTCTGTGAGCGTTCCATAACTGCATAATCTACGGATATTGCGGGAAGACCATCATATGCTTTCGTAAGTTCTTCCCATCCCAATTGCTGATTCTGGTTATTGAAGAGCTTCTCGGCTATATATGGAGCATGTTTCTTAATCTCATCAATTATGGTCTTTACCTTCCATACAAACATCCCTGAATTCCACAAAAAGCTCTTTGCTTTAAGGAATTCCATTGCTCTCTTCTTTGTGGGTTTCTCTTTGAAACTTTTCACCCTGAAAACCCCATTTTCTATCTCCTCTCCTACTTCTATGTATCCATATCCTGTATCGGGACGGGTTGGAGTTATACCAAATGTAATAAGCCAGTTATCTTTTGCTACTGATACTGCCCTCTCTATAGATGCGGTAAACTTTTTCCTCTCCTTTATATAGTGGTCTGCTGGAAGACATATCATAATAGCATCAGGGTCTCTTCTATGGAGACAAGAGGCAACATATGCTATTGCGGGGGCAGTATTTCTTCCAAAGGGTTCCAACAGAAGATTTGACTCTTTGATGCCCGAAACGAGACTTCTCACCATATCACCCAGTTCAGATGTGGCCACAATTACCACATTTTCAGCTGGAACCACAGGAAGAATGCGGTCTACCGTCTCCTCCAGCATTGTCTTCTTTAATATAAGGGGCAGAAACTGCTTCGGCCGTCTCTCTCTTGACTTGGGCCAGAATCTTTCTCCTCTTCCTCCAGCAAGTATAACGGCATATATCATAGTATCCTCCCTTAAAAGGTACTCACCTTGCTCTTTCATTTGTACTCCTTTGCTTCTTCTTCTTTTCGCAACACCCTTAATGCACCCCGAGCAAGTGCGAGCATCTCATTCTCCCCAGGATATATAATAACAGGTGCTATAAATTCAATTCTTCTCTTTATCCAATCAGTTAAAAGATTCGAACCTGCCAGACCGCCTGTTAGAACTATATAGTCCACATCTCCATTCAGCACTGTTGCCATCGCTCCGATCTCCTTTGATATCTGGTAAGCCATTGCCTCGTATATCTTTCTCGCATAATTATCTCCTTCCTTTATTCTTTGAACAACCTCATCAGCCGAGTTTGTTCCGAGGTACGCAACCAATCCACCCTCACCAACGAGTCTCCTTAAAAGAAATGATTTTGTATACTTGCCGCAGGTACACATTTCAAGAAACGCAGTCATAGGAAGAGAACCCGAACGCTCGGGAGAGAAAGGTCCCTCCTGTATTGCGTTGTTTGCATCTATCAATCTGCCTTTTTTTACAGGACATATAGATATACCCCCTCCAAGATGTGCAACAACAAGATTCATTTTCTCCATTTTTCTCTTTTTATCCTTCGCTATCTGTCTTATGCAGGCCTTTATGTTAAGTGTGTGTTGGAGGGCAACTCTCTCTATTTCTGGTATACCCGAAAATCTGGCAAGTTCCTCAAATTCATCAACCG
>PEYP01000061.1 GCA_002774315.1 Candidatus Stahliibacteriota bacterium CG08_land_8_20_14_0_20_40_26 | reverse complement strand
TAGTCCTTGTATCAGATTATATCATAAAATTTAAGGAATGTCAAGGTTTTTATAATGGGTTTTGTAGAGTATTGAAAAGTCTAATGTAGGGACAGGTCTTTAGACCTGTCCAAAAAATGGACAGACCTGAAGGTCTATCCCTACAGTTTGTTCCTATTTACTTTTTTTCTTGACAAATTAAAATTTTTGTGTTATAATTGACCATTTGGTCGAAAAATTGACCATTCGGTCGAAAAAACTACAAATATTATGAATATAAGAAAATCAAGAGAGAGGGAGGAAAGAAAGAACACAATACTAAAAGCAGCGATGAGGGTATTCTCTACGAAAGGATTCGTCACCACTACCATGAATGATATTGCAAGAGAGGCAGGATTTTCCAAATCTGCTCTCTATTTTTATTTTGGGAGCAAGGAGGAGATATTCATCGAGATTATAAAGAAAATTATAACTGATTTCAAGGAATTCATTGAAAAACTTGGAAGAGAAACGATACCCACTACAGAGAAGATAGAGAAGTTATTTAATACAGTTCTTAATTATGTGGAAGAAAAGAGAGAGATTATCACGATACTGTATTCAGAAACACATAGTCTTTACTCCTTTAAAGGGAAGAGGTTCAAGGGGATTTTGCAAAAGTACAAGGGGTTCTTCATAAAAGGGATGAAGTCCATACTGTCTCAGGGGATAGAGGAAGGAACCATACAAGACTGTGACACGGAACTTCTCGCCACTGTATTGAGGGGTATGTTGACATCGTTTGTAATCTATCGTATGAATGGTGGTAAGAAGACAAACAAAGATTGTGTTGAGTTTGTTATAGATACCCTGAGGAACGGACTGATAAGGGAAGAGAGAGGAGAAGGGAAAAGAGAGAAGGGAGATGGTTGAACTCCGAGATTAACTTTGAATAAAGCCGGGGGGTATAATGAGAAGGATCTTAATGGGCGTTACAGTTACTGCCGTTTTTCTAACGGGAGTAGGGGTTTTTGGAGAAGACAGCACTTCCACATACAAAGATTCTCTCTTTCTTACACTCGAGGATGCTCAGAAAATATCAATGGAACAAAACCAGACAATCCTTATAGCGAAAGAGAGATTGATAGAGAAACAGGCTGGCATTGGTACTGCGAGGGCAGGATTTCTGCCATCAATATCGTTTCAGGGAAGTTATACAAGGCTTGGTAAAATTCCTGCATTCTCTATGGCTATTCCTCAATATACACTTACTCCACTGGGTGTTTATGACATATTAGGAAACCCTATTGGTTATACTGACCCTGTAATGATTATGACTGGAGTGGATAGTATGGAACTCGAAATGGGAAAAAGTGAGAACTATCTTTTTCGAGGTTCCCTCCAGCAGCCATTATTTACTTGGGGAACCTTGCTCAACTCATATAGAATAGCCTCAATATCCCTTGAGATAGAAAGGGAAAACTATAACAAGACAGAAAACGAGGTTAGACTGCAAGTGACACAGAGTTTTTTGGGCACAGTGCTTGTACAACAGACTCTCGACCTTATGGAGGAGTCATATGCCCAGATGCAGAGACACCTTGAGCAGGTGGAGAAACTCTACGAGAACGGTATGGCAGAGAGGCTTGACTTCCTGCGTGCGAGGGTAGAACTTTCAAACATACATACACAGGTTGTGAGAGTGAGGGGGCAGGTGGATATTGCAACCTCGGCTTTGAAGTCCCTTCTCGCCTTACCACAGGATGTAGAGTTGATACTGGAGGAAGGACTGGAATATGAACCGTACGAAATAGGACTTGAAGAGGCAATGAAGATAGCAGTTGAGAAAAGACCTGAGATTATTGCAATGAGACTGACGAAGGAGATGACAGAGAAGGCGCTCTCAATTGAGAGGGCGCGGAATAAACCAAAACTCGCCCTTGTCTATAATTATGATTATAAAAAGCCACTAAGGATGATGGAGAATAAGTGGGGAACTGACTGGAACATAACGCTTGCCCTCTCTTTGCCCATATTTCAGGGAGGGTCATATATATCAAAGGTAAAACAGAGAAAGGCACAACTGAAGCAGGTGGAATACGGGCTTTCTCAGTTTGAGGATGTAGTTAGGCTTGATGTTAAATCCTGTTGGCTTGCAGTCCAACAGGAGAAGGAGATACTCGCATATCAGGAAGAAAATGTGTCCCGGGCAGAAGAGGCGCTGAAGCTTGCAGAGGAGAAATATAGAAACGGTATGATAACAAATCTTGAGTATATGGATATCCAGCTCGTCCTTACTAGAGCAAAACTTGAGTGGGTCTCTTCCATTGCAAATTACAATATAGCAATGGAGAAACTTATTGTTGCAATGGGAGGATGATAAATTTGCAGGGTGTTAGTCGGTGGCATAATAGTAAAATAAGGAGGTAAGGATGCGAAAGGTAATTTGGTGGATTATCTCGATTTTTATACTCTCTGGAATCGGATTTCGGATTTGGGAGTCGAGACAAAGACAGAGAATTACCTACAGGAGAGAAGCTACAGTTACTCCAGTAGCTGTAACCCAACCAAGAACTGGAGGAATAAGCTCTACTCTCTCCTTTATTGGGAACATAAAGGGCGAGGATCAGGTACAGGTATTCTCGGAAGCACCCGGTAAACTTATAAGATACACAGTAAATGAAGGTGACAGAGTGAATAAAGACCAAGTGATAGCCCTTGTGGATAGGTCAATCACCGGGATGGAGTTTGAACCAGTAAGGGTTAAGTCGCCCCTATCGGGAGTAATTGGGAAACTTTTTTTAGATCAGGGAAGTAGCATCGCACTGCAACTACCAGTAGCGATGGTGGTGAAGATGGATAGAGTAAAGGCGGTATTCAATATAGGGGAAAAGGATTTGGCAAAGGTAAGGAAAGGCATGGTTGCAGAAATAAAGGTTGATCTATATCCAGATGAAGTTTTCAAAGGAACAGTGACAAGAATAAGTCCTGTGATAGACCCTCTATCAAGAACTGCCCTGTGCGAGGTGCTTATTCCCAATCCAAAGCACAAACTTAAGCCGGGTGCGTTTGCTGAGATTGACCTTGTTGTGGAGAGTCGTAAATCCACAATACTTTTACCTCGAGATGCAGTGATTTGTGACCTTGAGAAGAATATTTACTATCTCTTTGTGGCAGAAGCTGGAAATGCAGTAAAGAAAGAAATTGAAATTGGTATTACGGCTTCGGATACGGTGGAGATCAGATCTGGTATAACCAGTCAGGATAAGATAATAATCAAGGGCCAGCACTACCTTAAGGGTGGAGAGAAGATAGAAATCATAGATTAGATAACTGGAGGCGATTATGTGGAACTTAGCAATTAAAAGAGGAGTAACATTTACTATGCTATTCCTTGCTATTATGGGTATTGGTATAGTTTCTTTGCTAAGACTCTCACCAGAACTTTTGCCAGATATAGAAATGCCA
>PEYP01000144.1 GCA_002774315.1 Candidatus Stahliibacteriota bacterium CG08_land_8_20_14_0_20_40_26 | reverse complement strand
TGTATATTTGCATACAGGGCAGAGGCGAAGAATGAGATACGAAACTTCTTGATAGGCATTGGGTTTGAACCTGCAAGGCTTGATGGATTTACCGGAAAGCCACGAGATATTATAAAGGGATTGCAAAATAGACTTGAGGAGATAGAGCAACAGAGAGAAAGAATCGTCGAGAGGAGTGCAGAAATCGCTCGGGATATAGAGAGAATTCTTGTTATCTATGAAGAAGATTACAACACAAGTTTAAGAGAAAAGGCGCTGTCTAACGCATTTGTGACCCCTAGTGCTGTATGCATTGAGGGGTGGGTAAGGAAGAAAGATAAAAAGAGATTGGAGAAACTGGCAGATGGATTTGCTACGGTGACGCTTGAGGAGATACAACCACATGCAGGAGAACTGCCTCCCGTGGAACTGGAAAACAGACCCCCAGTAAGACCTTTTGAGATACTTACAAAACTCTATGGGACACCACACTCCAAAGAGATAGACCCTTCTCCACTCATTGCTCCATTCTTTATTTTATTCTTTGCTCTCTGTCTTACTGATGCAATGTACGGATTGATATTTGCATTTATCTCTCTTATTTTTATGAGAAGAATTAAGGGTGATAAGAGACTATTAAAGATACTCATGGCAGGAAGTGTAGCCACGATTGTTGTGGGCGCACTCCTTGGAGGATGGTTTGGAGACCTTCCGCAGAGACTCTCGCCAATTTTCCCCGGACTTGCTATCATCAGGGGAAAGCTACTTCTCTTTGACCCCATGAAGGAACCGCTCAAGTTTTTTATGCTTGCGCTTGGTGTGGGGATAGTCCAGATACTTGTAGGGTTCTTTGTAGGATTTGTAAAACTGTTAAGACAGGGAAAGATACTGGAGGCTATTGCAGGCAAGTTATCCTGGGATATATTCTGGGTATCCCTGCTTCTATTTGTGATGGCGTCCTTTATTCCAGCGCTTGAGGGATTCAAATCCATTTTTCTTTCTCTCATCATAGTTGCAGCCCTTCTTGTGTTGTTTGCATCTGGAATTCCCTCACGAAACTTCTTTATTCAAGTTGCAAAGGGACTCTTCAATCTCTATCAGGGTATAATGGGTACTGTCGGAGATATAATATCATACTCAAGGCTTATGGCACTGGGGCTTGTGACGGTAGGACTTGCTATGGCAATAAATATCCTTGTAGGTGTGATGGCACAGATTCCAGTACTGAAGTTTGTTCTTGTACCCCTTGTGTTTATATTTGGGCATCTCTTTAGTATAGGCATAAATGTTCTTGGTGCCTATGTTCATACACTTAGACTACAGTACGCCGAGTTTTTTACCAAGTTCTTTGAGGGGGGTGGTGAACCGTTCTCACCACTGAGACGGGAGACAAAATTTGTAATAGTGGAAGGCGAGGCTATGAAATAACGGATGCAATCTGGATGCCCCGCCGATGGCGGGGTCTCGCCAAAGGCGGTGACAGATTAACCCTGTTAGATAGCAAGCATCTAACGGGGTGAACGCAGATAGACACAGATGAATAAAGAAATTGGGTTAATGCGTTGTTGTGTTAATGGGGTATTAGATAACCAAGTTATTGGGTACTTTATCCTGTTACTGTAATCTACAATCTGTAATCTGAAATCTGCTCTTAGTATCTTCGTGCCTTTCTACCTATCGGTAGACAGGTGTGGTGAAAAAGTAGGGCACGGTTTTAACCGTGCCGGCACAAATTGAATTTGTGCCTACAAATGTGGGAGCAGTTTTCCTGACTGCCGTCAGGCAGGCTAACCGCGATATGCGCGGACAACTTCGACACACCTGCCTGCCGGCAGGCAGGGATTAACACAGATTACACAGATAAATTAAAAGAAATAATTCTTTGAAATAAATAAATCAGTGTTAATCAGCGTGAATCAGCGTCTAAAGAGCAGTGTAGGGACAGGGCTCCTGCCTGCCGGTAGGCACGGTGTCCCTGTCCGAGATGGCGCAATTTACCACAAAGTTCACAAAGGACACAAAGTTTAAAAAATAAATAGATTCTCTTTGTGCTCTTTGTGGTTTAAATAAAAAGAAATAAGTCCCTCTGTGTTGATTAAGGGTTACCACAAAGTTTACAAAGAATATTTTAAATTGTCAATCGTCAATAGTAAATCGAAAATTAGTGGGATTCTTTGTGGTTCAGTTTTTCATAATATAAAGAGTTAATGGGGAGGATACTATGTTAAAAAGATGGGGGATAATAGCGTTTAGCCTTATACCATTGGTATTATCTGCTGAAAGTATAATTGGCTATATAGATTCTCAGCGGATACTGGAAGGGTATAAAGGTAGTGGAGAGATCGCACAGGAAATTAACACGGCCCTGCGGAACTGGGAAAGAGAGGCAACAGGATTGAAGCAGGAGATAGAACAGATGATGCAAGAGTATGAGAGTCAAGCAGTTATGCTGTCAGAAAAGGTAAGGCAGGGAAAGATGGCTGCTATAGAAGAAAAACAGCAAGGGTATCAACAGTTTGTTCAACGAATCTGGGGGGCAGGAGGAGAGGCAGAAATAAAACAGAGAGAGATAATGCAACCATTTGTTGATAGGATCAATGGAATTATTACCCAGATTGGAGAGACAGAGGGGTATTCGATGATATTTGATATTGCCAGTATGGGAGTAGTATATGCAAACGATGGGCTTGACCTCACACAGAGAGTGTTGGATGAATTGAATAAAGAATATGTGGGGGAAGAAGAGGTTTTTGCCGGTTTTGAGAAGATTGAATTCTATGTGTTGAAATTGAAGGAGAAGAATAAGGAAGCACAGGATTTCGGATTAGGACAGAACATAAAAGAGAAACTACGAGCTGCACTGATTGCGATGGAGAACTATAAGGAGGTCAGGTCAACCAAGATGGCTAATGCCTTTACACTTGCAAATGTACCCCTCGCCCAGGATAAACTGACGGAGGAAGAGGTTAAGACGCTTGGAAGACTTGCCGATGCTGATTTTATGATTATGGGAGAGGTTGAAAAGGTCGGCGAGGTAATAACAGCCCGCATATCGGTAATAGATGTGAAAAAAGAAGCAATAATCAAGACAGCCGAAGCAAAATCAAGTGGAGACAGGCCAGAAGACATTATAACTATGGTTTCGAACCTGACTGCAGAGCTCTTGCCCTCTATAAAAGTGGAGTAAGCTAATAATTATATCTTTTGCTATGAAATTAATAGAGATAGCCAAATTCCTTTCGGGTGAGATAAAGGGTAATGGGTCAACAGATATAACCGGGATTGCAAGGATTGAGGATGCAAGGAGGGGAGATATAACCTATATATCCTATCCGAAATATGAAAAATGGCTTGCCAAAACAGGCGCCTCTTGTATTATTGTTCCCCAAAATACTAACATTAGCACTACAAAAACCCTGCTTTTTGTGGACGAGCCTACCCTTGCGATTGTAAAACTTGCGAATCTTTTCTGTAAAAAAATTTCTCCCGAAGCTGGCATATCACCTCTTGCAGATGTATCAAAGAATGCGGTGATGGATGAGACTACATCAATAGGTGCCTTCTGTGTGATATGTTCTGGTTGCAGGTTGGGTAAAGGGACAGTTTTGTTCCCACGGGTATATCTGGGGGAAGGTTCTCAGGTAGGTGATAATTGTATGATATACCCCGGGGTTGTCATCCGTGAGAATGTACGAATAAAAAACAGAGTAGTGATACATCCTGGATGTGTAATAGGTGCAGACGGGTTCGGGTATATAGAAAAGGCAGGCAAGAGGATAAAAATCCCGCATCTTGGAGGTGTTGTAGTAGAGGATGATGTTGAAATCGGTGCAAATACTACAATAGACCGTGCAACACTCGGGGATACAATAATAGGCAAAGGGACGAAGATTGACAATCTTGTTCACATAGCCCATAATGTAGTGATTGGTGAGAACTCTGTGATTGTTGCGCAGGTTGGGATAGCAGGCTCGACAGAAATAGGGAGCAATGTCATTATAGGAGGACAGGCAGGAATATCTGACCATCTTATAATAGGGAATAATGTAAAGATAGGTGCCCAATCAGGTGTAACAAAGTCGGTAAAGGACGGAGAGGAAGTATCTGGTTACCCCGCAAGAGAACACAGGAGGTCAAAGAAGGCATACGCTCTTCTTACGCGACTTCCAGAGATATACGAAAGACTGAAAAAGATTGAAAAGAAACTTTTTGGGTGAACTTTTTTGTTATCTTCAGACGCTGATTTACGCTGATTATTTTTAGATTATTTGGTGATTTTTCAGCGAGAATAAATATGATAATTAGTGAATTTACTCCTGATAAGATTGAGTCTCTGCCCACTGACATCCAGAAACTTGTATGGAGGGCACTGTTTTACAAGTCGCAAGTTACAATGTATGAAAGAGAATATGCATTGAGGAAAGATGACAAGATCTTTGAAAAACTTAACAAGTATCGCGAGGCATTTAAAAATATGCAGGAGATATTGAACAAGAAATGCAAGAGCAAGGGATTAGAAAGTATTATTATCGTGGACTGAATTAAGAAAGAGCAAAGATAGAGGTAGGAGGAGCAAGATAAGTTGATTTTTAGATTTACGGGGGCAATATGGAGGTGAATCCTGAGGAGTATATAAAAATAATTCCACCACCGCCAGTTGTTCTGATATCGACACTGTATGGTAATGTGAAGAATATAGCTCCATTCGGAATGAATATGCCGATTTCTTCTCATCCACCTCTATACGCCATTGGAGTAAAAGATACAAGAGATACATATAAAAATATTTTAGAGACAGAGGAATTTGTAGTTGCTGTGCCGGGCCCCGATTTAATCCGAGAGATCGATACGACAGCAGAATCTTTCTCAAGAGAGGTAAGTGAGTTTGAAAAAGCAGGGCTTACTCCCGTGGCAAGCAAGGTGGTGAAACCTTTTCGGGTGAAAGAATGTCAGTCCAATTTTGAGTGTAGACTTGCGTGGATTAAACAGGCTGGCGACCATTACATAATAGTTGGGAGAGTAGTAGCGGCAAGTATAGACGATAGAATCTATAGAAAAGAACTATCAAGGCTTGTCATTGCCCCTGTCTATCATGTTGGGGCTGAAGAAGGTGAGTATGCTGGAAAAGGACAATTGTTGACCGGCAAGTAAGCTGTATTTGGGTTTTATATATTTACAAACAAAGTTACAATCGCAGACCTGTTCTGCGGATTATCCTCGTCAAAATCTCTATTTCACTTTCCTCTTAATGACACCGTATCTACATTGACCATAGGAAAACTAATTGTTTAATTCTGGGGGAATAATGAAACTTTTTCCTGAGTTTTTCGTATTACATAGTGATGAGACAAAAAAACTTCTTTTGTAAATATGAATTATGGGGAATGTAAATGACAAGGGGATCAGGTGAATCTATTATTACTTGTTCTATTCTCTTTAGGGAGTAACAAAATAGTAGAGGTGCGGTGGACTGATACAGCACCAAGAATTGACGGTATTATTGAAGATATCTGGCAGTCAGCAGATTCGGTGTATGGATTTATTCAACATTCGCCTTATGAAAAAGAAATACTTACAGAAAAGACCGTAGTTTATGTATTACAGGATAAGGATAATTTCTATGTTGCATTTCGTTGCTATGCACAAAATCATAAGTTAGCTGCTAATTTGGGTGGGAATGTGGATTGTGCGACTTTATATATTGACCCTTTCGGCAGTAAGACCACTGCGTACTATTTCAATGTCTGTGCGAGTGGTACATTTGATGATGGAATGATTCTTGATGATGGTCGTTCCGAAGATGGTTCCTGGGATGGTGTATGGTATAGAGCGGTAAAGGCTTACGATGACTTCTACGAGGTGGAAGTGAAAATCCCATTCAGGTCAATCCGATATAGGCAAAGGCTTGACGAATGGGGGATAAATTTTGAGCGATATATTCCAAATAATCAGGAGACTGATTACTGGACAGAGGTTCTGCAGATAGAAGGGAATATGGTATCAAAGTATGGAAGATTAAAGGGTATAAATCCTCAAACCACAGGTTATTATTTTGAATTGTATCCTGAGGGGTTTGTGAAATATGATAAA
>PEYP01000030.1 GCA_002774315.1 Candidatus Stahliibacteriota bacterium CG08_land_8_20_14_0_20_40_26 | reverse complement strand
ATCCCATACCATAGTTGGGATTTGCGATTGAAAATCCATTAGTTCCCACTCCTCTGCCCCAGGCATAGGGTGCGGAGACAAAAGGATTTGAGAAGGTTGCACCCTTTTGAACCCTATACCACTTGGCGAGATACACACCTGTTGCAAGACCGGGGACATCAATGAATGCCTGTTTTTCATAGCTACTCCCCTGATCTACAACAGAACCTCCGTTTACTTCCCAGTGCTTGAACTGATTTGGAGAACGCAGTAAGTCAAGCGCCTTTCTGACATTGATGCGACCATAACCCATCTCAATATTCCATCCATTTTCGTCGTAAGTATACAACTCTGGGTGAACCTTCTCTGCCGAAATCCTTATAATCTGCTCGATATCATCATTATAAAGACCGGTGTTATACCCTTTTAGAAGCCCTACAAGTCCTGAAACATGAGGCGCAGCCATAGAGGTGCCACTCCTATAATAATAGTCATCATTGGGTAATGTAGAGAAAATATCCCTTGAATCCCATGGATAACCATTACCACCGGGTGCAACAACATCGATCCAGGCACCATAATTCGAGCCATAAGTCGAACGAGTTACCCATCGGACATCGTTATTCATAGTTGCTCCTACAGCTATAATGCCTTGTCCATAAGCAGCAGGATACATAGGCGTTGAAGTATTATCATTTCCCATTGCACATGCTGCCACCCTATCCATCTTATAAGCATATGCAAAGGCACGTCTATGTGTAATTGAGTAATCAGGACCACCCCAGCTGTTGTTTAATACATGACAGCCTGCGTCTACAGCACTAATGACAGCCGGGTAAACTTTATCCGGATCGAGTGGATATCCCAGATTCTCATCATGGAGCAAAGCATGCCAGTTCACTCCAGCTATACCCTCATTATTATTATTGGTCTTTGCCGCAGCAATTCCAGCTACATGAGTACCATGTTCATCTGAATATCCAGCATCACCAGATACCTTGCCACTGAGATCCACATGGTTTTCATCGATACCGGCGTCCACAATCCCAAGCTTTATTGAAGAACTTCCTGTTGTAATATCCCATGCCTCCGGAGCGTCAATGTCAGCACCTGGAGTTCCACCCGCTTGACCTGTATTATGCAGTCCCCACTGAAGGTTAAAATACTCATCGTTTGGCTCTATATAATATTCATATCTTGGGGTACACTCATCATAAACAACATCAGGCAATGCTGATAATTCTTTTATAACCTTGTCAAGATCCGTACCCTCTGGAAATCTAATCTTATAGATCCGTGACAAGTCAGGTTTTTTGACCAATTCACCTGTTGGCGAAATAGCAATGGTGTCTGCAGGATCGTAACCTGGGAAAGCTACAAGAACCAACTCTGCTCCATACCTTTCTATGACTTCAGCTACCGAAGGTGCAAGAGTATCAAGTTTGTTCGGTGATATTCTTATCTCTCCAGCAGGCATTCGAATAGCTCCGGACATGAACTCGACAATGATCTCCCTCTCATACTTCTCCTGTGGGCTAAGTTGCCCAAAAGAGACCTGAACAAATGCTGCCAGACCAATAAAGGCAGCAATACCGGTAAATATTCTTCCGTTCATCTTTCCTCCTTGCCCATCTGGGCATCATGGAAATGTTAACTGATACTTATCTGTGCCATCGGCGTTGATGACCCAGAGCCGACCGTCACCGGGCGCATAGACCGCGCTGTCCCCTATCATTGTACTTCCTTCTAATCCTGAAGTGTAGACAATGTATTCACCGTCAGGTGACCAGGAGCACGGATAAAAGCATATGTCCTGCGTGAGACAATGCGGGTTGTCTCCATTAGAATTCATTATCCATAGTCCATACTCATTTTCGTCTGTAGAAATAAATGCAATCTTTGAGCCATCTGGAGACCAAACAGGATGTCGTCCACCCTGATGGATCAATTCTGTGTTTGTCCCATTTGTATCTGCTACATAAATTCCGTCACGAACAATCTTTGATCCATCTGGAGACCAATCTGGACAAGTTGCACCCTCGAATACGAGGTGGTCATTACTCCCGTCAGCATCCATTATCCATATTCCAGGAGGGTGTGTTTCAGTAGATACACTCTGATTATATGCTATCTTCTTGCCATCAGGTGACCAATCAGGACAGAAAGTTCGTCTGTTAAATGTCAGTTGGGTGAGACTATCTCCGTTTACCTTTATTTTCCATATGCACGCATGCAAACTACTAAAGGCTATCCATTCTCCATCAGGTGACCAGTCTGGATTGTCTACCGTTGCGTTAAGAAAAAGCCTCCTATCCGTTCCATCAGGATTAATAAAGTAAAGTCCACAAGTATCTGTTGAGTCACCGTAATTGGCGGCGTGATAATAGATAGTAGTAGAGCCATCAGGTGACCAAGCTGGATCATAATCAATGGCTCCAAGAGGCCAAGGAAAGAACCCTGGTGGCTCAGAACCATCACCAGGTCCAAACGGATTCCATCCGCAGCCAGTTAAAAATGGCATTGTAAAGACACCTATGGTGATAAAAAGTCTCTTCATAATCTTTACCCTTTCAAAATCGTATAACATCATCACTTTTTACCCTGCGCATCACAGACGCGCAGGGCTTACCTAAACGAATCTCGTAAACCCCGAATAGAAGAAAATAAAAATACCCCCAAACCTATGTATTTTTAGAATTGAGGGTAGAAGTTGATTATTCTCCCCGTTTATATTTAAAGGATAAAGGATAAAGGATAAATTCCATATACCCCTCACATTTCAAGTTTTTAACCCCGAAACTGCTTGTCTACCGACAGGTAGAGAAGGCAAGTTTTTATCTTAAAATCACTACTATTATAACTCAAAAACCGCATTTTGTCAAGAAAAAAATTTCATAAAATTGGCTGAACATCCCACATGGTATCCCTGCCTGACGCCTACCTGCCGGTAGGCAGGGTAGGCAAACACCCCTTATGAAATCATGCACGAAATCATCTAAGATAACAGGTGGTAAGTTGAATACTTGAGGAGAAAAATTGGGAATCGGTGTCGGGAATTGGTGTCAGTTCTCTCTAACTCTTTATATCTTTCGAGGTTGCATCAAGACTTTGGTTATAATAGGTCCGGGCATAACTTATGTAATTTCAAAGGGTTACGCAGAACTGACACCATCTCTTACGCAAGCCAAACAGGCTGAGCAGAAATATGATTTTCTCTTGTTGCGGACAGGAATAAACCTTGTCCCTACAGGGTAGGGATAACCCTTGTGGTTGTCCGCAGGAGAGCTTTTAATGTCGATTGTGATGGAATTAAGGCGTCAGCCTTTTATATAAAATCCTTACGGATTAACTCCAATCTACCTGTCGCCTGCGCCTATCTACCGATAGGTAGACCTGCCGGTAGGCAGGGTAGACAGGCTTGCTGCACGGTTGTTTTTGCACAGCCTGTAACGGTTGCGCCAATCATTTTTTGACTTTTTGCACAGCTTGTGAAGTATGGCTACTATGGGGTTGTTATATGGTTAACCTTATTACGAGCACGAAAGAACTTGACTTTATGCGGTTTATGGTGTATAATATTTTTATGTTTCTTGTGTTCATAATAATTCTCTCATACAATCCGACGACTCTTGTATATCCTCCATTCGGGCATACAATGGGATATCACAGTGCTACTTCATTGGAGGCAAGGCTTCTTTTTGGTAACAAGCTTTCGTTTAACAGTCCTTATGGAATATCTGCAGTAAAATTGAAAAGTGATGATAAGCCAGGAGGAGAGGATGATGATGAGTTGACAGTATATTGTTGTAATATGGGAGCTCATCAAATTGTATATAATAAATCACTTATGGATGTTAAAACCTATGGCAAATTTGGAAGAGGGCTAGGAGAGTTCTGGTCACCAACGGGTATTGCTGCGTCACCCGATGGATGGATATGGGTAGCTGATGCAGGCAATCACAGGATAGTGAAACTCTTTAACACAGGGGATACCCTTCTGTGGGTCCAGACTATAGGGTCTTTTGGATGTGCAGAACTTGAGTTTGATGGTCCTTATGATGTGGCATGTGATTTTAAAAATAATATATATGTAACAGACGAGGGAAACGGTAGAATTCAGGTTATAGATTCCTCAGGAAATCTTGTGAGAATTATAGATGGGCTCTATCGGCCAAAAGGGATAGCAGTTGTCGCGAGAAATGACCGCTGGAATTACCAGAGGAATGACTTTATAGTGGTATTGTGTGAAGATGGCATTAAAAAATTTTCAATGAGCGGAAAACTTTTGGCTAAGAGAAAGGGAGAAGATTTTGGACTGACAAAATATAACTTTGCCTTTTGTATGATTGATTACTACGGGCATATCTGGGTAACAGACCGGGAAAATGGCTGTATTCATAAATTTGATAGAGACCTTAAGTATATCACCTCGTTCGGAAGGAAGGGCTCAGGAGACAAAGAGTTTATAGACCCGAGGGGTATAACAATATGGAGGCGTTTTGGACAGGTATTTGTAGTCGATGCAACGGTAATTGACTATTACTGGATAGGTGTAGATGGATATATAAAAGGATGTTTTCCACCTGTCTTTACAGGTGATAGACCGGGAACAGACATCGTATTCTTTATAACGGAGCCTGCCATTATGGACTCTAAAATTTACGACAGCAAGGGCAATGTAGTAAGAGAGTTTGTTAACAACTACGAAGAGACTCCTTTTGAACACTATCTTATATGGGATGGCAGGGACAACTATGGAGAGATTGTGCCATCGGGTGAGTACAGGATTGAACTTGTTTTAACTCCTACATATTCATCGAGGAAGAAGTTCGAGAAAATATTAGATACGCAGGTAATAGTGAAATGAGAGCATTTCCTCCCAGCAATCTTGTTACTCTCTTTTCTGAAATACATACATAAGTATTTTTCTTGCTGTTGGTGCAGCTATTTCTCCGCCCATACCTGCATTCTCGACAAAAATTACGAGTGCGATAGTAGGGTTATCATAGGGAGCAAAACAGGCAAACCAGGCATGGTCTTTTCCTCTTGGATTTTGGGCGGTCCCCGTCTTGCCAGCAACTTTCACTGCCTGAATCCCGGCTGCCCTTCCTGTTCCATATTGATTTTGAACAACTTCAAGCATTGCTTCGCGCAGGAAAGCTATAGTATTCCCATCCAATTTTACCTTTTTATCATGATGTGTATTTGTAAACACCCTTTTACCATTATATGACACAATACTATCTACAAGTGTAGGAGGATATATGATGCCACCGTTTGCTATCGTAGAAATGAATGTTGCCATTCTCAGCGGAGTGAGTAAAATCTCCCCTTGCCCGACTGCTAAGTTTGCTGCAACTCCCCGTGACCATCCTTTCTTCCCGTAATGAGAATTATACCATTCCTCATCAGGAATTAATCCTTCACTCTCTTCTGGAAGGTCTATTCCTGTTTTCTTATCTAATTCAAAAACTCTGGCGTAGGTTGCAATATTCTTGATCCCGAGTTGCATTCCAAGTTGGTAGAAGTACGCATCACACGATTGTATAATAGCGTCAAGAAGGTCGAGTCTCCCATGTTTTTTCCAGCACTTATAAAATTTGTTTCCTATAGGAATACCTTCTTTACAGGACAAATCCATGTAACTGTGTTCGCTAACCAAATCTTTTTCGATACCTGCTGCAGTTACAACGAGTTTGAATACCGATGCAGGGGGATACCTTCCCTTTCCTGCACGGTCAAAAAGAGGAAAATTGGGGTCCTGTGATAGCTTGCGCCAGATATCCTCTTTTATACACGGAGAAAAATAATTCGGGTCAAATCCGGGACGAGAGTAGTAGGCAAGCACCCTCCCGTTCTGTGGATTAATTGCGACTATCGCACCACTTTTATATCCTGACATAGCCTTTGCACACATCTTCTGAAGTTCCATATCAATAGAAAGATAGATATTATTTCCCAGTATGGGTTGTCTACCGGGAGAAAATATACCTATCTCCTTTCCTTTTGCGTCAACCTCTAAATAATTCGCGCCGTTTTCCCCTTTCAGATATTTTTCATACTGTTTTTCTATTCCCGTTTTACCAATTATATCACCCGCTGTGTATTCTTTCATTGTCTTCAACTCCTCTTTTGAAATTTGTCCTACATAACCTATAATATGGGAGAGGGTGTCAGCGAAGTATGTCCTTCTCACTGGCTCTGCGACAAGATCCACACCCGGGATATTTGCCCTTCTTTCCTCTATCATACATACCGTATGAAATGGAATATCCCTCACGAGCCTTTTGTCCTCTAATTCTTGGAATTCTAAGTTGAGAGAATCTTCGAGATAAGAAATTTTCTCTCCTTTTGCGAGATATAATGTATAACTAGGTCTGGTCTCTGCAAGAATCGTCTTTTTGGAATCATATATTAATCCTCTGGGCGCTTTGATTATCACCTGTTTTACACAGTTCTCCATTGAAAGTCTCTCATACCTTTTTCCATATACTATTTGGAGCCAGAAGAGCCTCGCAAAAAGAACAGTGAAAAGGACAATAACCACAAAAGTGGCAATTCTCGTTTTTGTATCCTTATCCATTACTACAATCTAAAATCTAAAATCATCTGTAAGTAGTCATTAGGTCATTAGGTTATTAGATAATTGAGTTATTGTGAGAGCGATTTTCCAGTCGTGACAAGACTACAATACTACAATCTGTAATCTTTTTACACAGCCATATCTATTTTAGCATGTTATCTTCAAAATGTCAAGAAAAATTTCATCACGAAGTCCACAAAGTTTAAAAAAACAATCTCTTTTCTACCTGACGGTAGACAGGAGTTACCTGTTAAATAAAAATCTTTTTTCTCTGTGGGTTCTGCGGTCTCTGTGGTTTTTTCTTGACAAGTTGTGTTTTTTGCTATATAATTGGTATATAAATCGATAACTGTTAACTGATAACTATCTGCCCTGGAGGTAGAATGAAAAAAGATACATACGCATATAAGTATAGTGGAATGCTGTTTGTCGGTTGTGTAGTTCTCGGGTTGGGAATAGGTATGCTTTGTGGGAGAACTGGCGCTGGTGTATTAATAGGAGTAGG
>PEYP01000122.1 GCA_002774315.1 Candidatus Stahliibacteriota bacterium CG08_land_8_20_14_0_20_40_26 | reverse complement strand
TGACTTATACCATCTCGAGCTTCATATGGATCCATATACTCCTCTCTATAGACTTCTCCCTGCTTAAGCGTCCTGAAGAACCTCTCTATTTCTGCTGAATCTTGTGGAAGATGTGGCCTGGAATACTCGTTAATCATTCCCAGGCCTCTTAAAAACGCCTTTAAAGTCTTCGCCGTCATTTCTACCTGACGGCAGACAGGTGAGGTCCATTGTCCATATGAATCCTGGGTTTATTTTCGCTCTCATAAAACCCAAACTCCAATAGTGAAAAGTCTATAACTCTCTTCACATCATCTGCTCGCATACTTGAAGATAATTCCCAACCCACAATATACCGAGAGTAGAGGTCTATTACTGCAATCAGATACCAAAACTTATCATTTACCAGAATGTAACTGATGTCTACCATCCATATCTCGTGAGGATAATTAGCCTTGGGTCTTTCGTACCCTCTTCTTCCTCTGGAACTGTTTAACTTATATCTCTTTATTAACCTTCGTTCCTTAAGTCGCCGATAAACGCTGGAGAATGAAACAAATACTCCTCTCCTCTCAAGATTAAACTGAATCTCTCTATGCCTCTGTTTTGGATATGCTATAGCATAGTCTATTATGGCAGATTCTTCCTCAGGCAGAAGCCTGTTTACTACTACTTTCGGGTTATGTCTTGTGTTATCAAGTCCACTTATGCCAAAGAGCTTATATCTACTTTCCCATCTGTAGAATCTTCTTTCTTCAACACCAATTATTCGACACGCCTTGTATTTCGGAAGTCTTGACTGGTCTATTGCAGTTACGATCTCTTGCTTTGTATATGTATCTACTTTGTTTGCTCTGACCTGTCCTAGTAATTCGAGTTTGTTCTTTTTTTTAACAGTGTAATTTCTTCTGCCTGGTTGAGAATAATCTCCTGTAGTTTCTCATTCTCTTTTAATAATTGTTCTTTCTCAGCATCCTTCTTCTTACGGTTGTTCTTTAACGACTCAATGGCGCCAGAAATAACTCTGTCTTTCATCCTATAATATTCATTGGGATAAATGTTTTCTCTACGACACAGCTCTGATAGTTTTACATCACCTCGCAGACCCTCTAAAACTATGCGAAGTTGCTCCTGTGGCGGTAGTCTTTTTGCACTCATCCTATCCTCCTCTCTGATAGATTATACCACGGTCTCGAGGAGATGTCAAGTCTAAAATATAAACACTTTTCTGTAAAAATACTGACACATCCGCTGAAACATTTCAATAGTTTTTACATTTTAATATGTCAATATGGATTTTCAGATTAATTTTTTAAACAGGGATTTTAAGAGATTGGAAGAAAACCATTTTTATTTCTTTACCATTTTATTTTTATCTCTTAAGTTCTCTTTCAATCCCTGTTCATACGGATCTTGAGGTGAATAATTTTGATTTTTCAGTGAAGTTCTGTGGACATCTGTGTTCACCCCGTTAGATGTTTACTATCTAACAGGGTGAATCTGTGGTTAACGCATATTTTGAGATAATTATTATATCAAATATTATACCACACCAAACAACTATTGTCAAGAAAAAATCCCGAATTTGTTACGCAACACTCAAAAGTGGACACCTGGGAACACTAAAAGTGGACATTCGCCGTTTTGTAAGGAATAAGTTGCATTTACACGACTATAGCCCAACATCATAAATTTCACTTTTAAGGCAAGAGGAAAGGTATCCATCTCCTTCAATTACTTTCTATTTCTGCATTTCAGGTCATACCCTCTAATTTTATTTTCTTATCCTCTCCTATTCCTCTTGAGGATATAGTGATAATACGGAAATCTTTATCTATCCTTTGCTTGCACTATTCACCCCCCTTACGGAACGCTAAAAGTGGACATCTGGATGCATATCTACCTGTCGGTAGACATGTCTACCTGTCGCCTGCCTATCTACCGATAGGTAGACCTGCCGCCTGCCTATCTACCGATAGGTAGACCTGCCGGTAGGCAGGGCAGGCATGGCAGACAGACAGGCAGTAAGTAAGGATAAACATCACTGTTTTACAAGAAATATTCGGCGATCTTGCGATTACTGCTATATACCATAAACTTCACTCCCGGAATCAAGCAAAGAGTCGCTATCTTCCCTGGGGTCTCATTTCCCACCTTCCATGACTTACCTTTATAACTTATTGTCCCGTCTTTCCTTACTACTCTTGGATAATGCAGTGAGAAGATAAAATCTATGTCCATACCATCTGGTATCTCTCTAAAATACATATCTCCCGTACTAACTGCCCTTTTCCACCTTTCCTCAGGAATCTCGTGCGTCTCCTCGTGGATTCTCTTAGTGTTGTAATGATCTAAAACCTCTTGCAATATCTCACTACCACCCTTAATGTCTTTTATCTTTTTTCTCTCACAGAGATACGGTATACGTCTCTGGAGATAATCAAAACTCTTCTCTACTTTGCCTTTCGCCTGTGCCTCTCTTATTCCCGTGTGTATTAAATTCACTCCAAGCATGGTAAGAACTCTATTAAATTGTGCCTCTCCATCCCCCACCCTGCGAATGTAAGCTCCGTTATGGTCGGTATACTTATTAAATATGGTGTGATTATCTACATAATAAGCCACAGGTATCCCATATCTCAATACTGCCTCTTTTGCCACCATTATATGATCCCAACTCGTCTCTACTGGTACTATAATCCCTTCTACCAGCTCCCTTGAATAGTCGTCCTTTGTCAAAATAAGCGATTGCTTACCGGGAATGGTTGGTATCCACCTGTGGATAGAGGCATCGTGTTGAAGGAGCATTCCAGGTCCTGCCATCTCAAACCTTCTGTAAACCCTCCTCTTTTTGCCTGGCACAGGTTTATAATACCCGGATTTTATTGCTAATCTCCTTATCGTATTCCTGTAAAGGAAGTAGTTGAATCTTTTATCTACCTCCTCAGATAGAAGGGCAAAATTGAACTTGCCATGAGAGTATTCTGCCTCCTTGCGGATGAACTTTAATTCACTCAATAAGAATTCCTTAACATCTGGAGGAAAGGAATCTTCTCTCGTTCCTCTTTCTTTTTCTAACTGAAGGTTCTCTCCCTGCTGTAGCCAAAGATATTGTAGCACATACAATCGGGACCTGCCCACTCCCAGTATCTCACATGCCTGTTTCTCTGATATTTTGTGTCCATGGAATGCCTTTAACACCCCCACAACTGCCTCTTGCGACATCCTCTTGTGTAGTTGCTTTTTCATAATACCTCCTTATTGGGGATATTATACCCTACACAAGAAAGGATGTCAATGAACTTGAAGGGAGTAATTGAACTGGGCTTATGTTAATGTCCACTTTTGGTGTTCCAAACAGACAAGATAATGTCCAGTTTTATCGTTCCCAAAATGTCCAGTTTAAAATGTTCCGTAACAGAAAAAATCCCGAATTAGTCGCACTTGTCCCATAACTCTAAATATATCAACAGGTTCGGAGTATACAGATTTTTTCAAAAAAACCTTGACTTATAACAATTTTTATTATATAATATATATTAATCTGTACTGCTCACGAGTAGTGTTGACAGTTTTGGTTAATTTTTAAAAAGAAAAAAGTGGTCAAATTGACCTCCATGTGTTATAGTATAAGTTGAATATTTAAAAACAAAAAACACGGGAGGTGCAAGATGACCACTACCGAACTTTTAGTCCGGCAAAGATATATTTTACTACAACTTGCCGAAAAAGTCAAGAATATTTCTCGTGCCTGTCGCACTTTAGGTTTCTCCAGGGAGAGTTATTATAAATACAAAAGGCTCTTT
>PEYP01000069.1:1060-5909 GCA_002774315.1 Candidatus Stahliibacteriota bacterium CG08_land_8_20_14_0_20_40_26 | reverse complement strand
TTAGCGGAAATCAAAGAAACCAGATTAACCAAGTTGATTAGGAAGAAAGCCCTAACAACCGAGTCTTCCGTGTCCTTCCTGCCTGACGGCAGGCAGGCGTGG
The DNA here is from genome assembly GCA_002774315.1 of Candidatus Stahliibacteriota bacterium CG08_land_8_20_14_0_20_40_26. Classification (GTDB taxonomy): domain Bacteria; phylum Hydrothermota; class UBA3073; order UBA3073; family UBA3073; genus UBA3073. The sequence continues at coordinate 5,807 of PEYP01000069.1, read as the reverse complement.
GAGTTAAAATTCCGTGGGAGAAATTAGCCCACGAATCCCACTAAAAAATAGCCCACGGAGTACACTGAATACACTGAAATATAGAAAAATAAAAAATTAAATGAAAAATTCCGTGTCTTCCGTGTCCTTCCTGCCTGACGGCAGGCAGGCGTGGGAGTTAAAATTCCGTGGGAGAAATTAGCCCACGAAAAACCCGGAGTACACTAAAAAGATTTATCCCGCTTGCCCTGTAGCGCAAGCGTATAGGGTGGAATGCATAGCATAACTTGCCTGACGGCAGTCAGGTTTCACTGAGACCGGAAGTTTTTCTTGACAAAATAAAATTTTTGGGTTATAATTAGCCACAACGAAAGGAGACCATTTGACGGAGAATAAACATATATTATCCATTCTACCTATCGGTAGACAGGCACACTGGGTGCGAAGTATTGTGTGGGGTCTAATCCCACCAATTATTTTACCTCGCCCTTTTTTTTATAATATAGCCCACGGAACACAACGAAGGTAATTGATAAAGAGGAAAGAACTTATAAAACATATAACTCAGCGTGGGGCATTTCTTCTAAGGGAAGGTCGAAGACATAGCATATATCGAAGGGGCAAATATAGAACCCAAATTCCAAGGCATACGGAAATAGTTGACGAGCTCGCAAGGAAAATTTGCAAGGATTTGGGCATCCTATTCGTTAAATAAAAGGGAGGTAATACCCATGGAATTCAGAGCTGTAATAAAAAAAAGTGGAGACTGGTGGATTGGATGGCTTGTAGACTTGCCGGGTGTAAATGCTCAAGAAAAGACAAAGGAAGAATTAATAAAGTCGCTGAAAATTGGGGCTGAAGATATGCTTTCGACACCACCAGAACCAGAGGAAGGAGAATTGATAACCGTTGAGGTAGGTAAGTAGAAGTCGCAAAGCTGAACAAGATAAACAAACTCAGCGACTCTATGGACTCAATGACTGATTACCTGATAACTAATCACTGATAACCCAAGGGATATGAGCCAACAGATAAGAGCTATTTTGTTCCTGGGACGGCAAAACAGCAAAGAGGATTGTGGGGATTTTGAGTGAGATAAGGAGGTGAATTATGCAAATATTGGAAGAGGTAGCAAAAGCTCTTAATATAGACCAGGAAGGTTTACAAAAGGAAAGTCTTAAGACCTTTCTGGAAAAAGAGCTAAGAAATACAGAAGCAGAGATTTATAAAATTGCGGTTAAGCATGGAATACGTTCTATCTTGGAATTGGATGAGAAATTGAAAAGAAGAGAGGTTACTGAAGAAGATATAATGGATGATTTTATGGAGCTTGATTATTTAGAATCCAGGAAAGACAAACTTCTAAAAGTAATGGAGAAAATCAAGTGATAGATTTAAGTAAACTAAGGAGAATTGTTGATATAGAATATAGTGATATAGTAGAGGGTTCGGACATTTACCATAACAAACTCAGAGTTTTCATAATAGATGACTCATCCTAAACACTTTCACAACGGCTCTCAAAGAAAAGTTGAAGAGAGTCAAATAAATGATGAGCCAATCTGGGGTGTGCGTGAATTTATGGACTTTGTGAGAGGAACAATGATCCATGAGTCAAGAGCAACGAACTAAACAAACTAAACGAACTCAATGACCCAAACACTAATGACTATTCATTATTTACTATGAGCCATCAGCCAAGAACTATGAACTATTTAGTTACAGGTGGAGCAGGGTTTATAGGATGTAATCTGGCATGGCCTAAGTCTTTGCATATCAAGGTCTTATGTGGTGTATGTGTGAATAGAGGGTTGCGCGAGGGTTGATTGGTAGTTGGATGGTATGCTTCAGACCCCCTTTCCCAATTTAGGATCAGCGAAAAAACTGCAAAACGAGACATGAAAAAGTTGGTTGATTTCGGCCTTGTGGTGAAGCGTGGAGTTAAAAAAGGTGCATATTTTGAAGCGAGGTAAGATGTCCCTAAAAAATAAAAAATGTCCCTAAAAATGTCCCTAAAAATGATTTTGAGCCGAGAATAACTCAATAACTAATTATTTTAACAACTTATTTCTACAGTCCTAAAAAATTTCCTTTTTGCTCGATAGGTGACAAAAGTGACAATAGAGATAGATTTATGTCACTAAAGAAGATAACGCCAAAGGATATGATAAGCAACCCATATAATACTGAAACCGGCCAAGAGCCTCCTGTTTTCGTGGAAAGGAAAATCGAAATGGATAAATTCAAAAGAAACCTAATGGATACAAAAGAAGGAAAACCCAGGCACCTTGCAATTCTTGGTGACTATGGAGCAGGAATGCAAATAGTTGAGCCTGACCCCGTATGACTTATGCTTTATTTATGGGTCACTTAGCATTGGAAAAGTTACTTAAGGCATTGGTTGTTAAAGATACTCGAAAGCATGCACCTTATACTCACTCTTTGCCATTATTGGTAAGTAAATTAACTTTGAGAATCCCAAAGCAGATAAAGAAGAAACTCGCTAGTTTTATGGAATTTTATTTTGAAACAAGGTATCCTGAAGAACAAAAGGAATTTTATAAAAAATGCACAAAAGTTTTCACAAAACAAAACTTAAATGAAATGAAAGAGGCATTCCAATGGTTAAAAAAGAAGTTATAGAAAAACTAAAAAAATTTCAGAGGGCAATTGAAAAAGAAGGAATAAAAGTAGAAAAGATTATCTTATATGGTTCACAAGTTACTGGTAACTTTCATAAAGATAGCGATATCGATGTAGCTATTGTCTCTTCTGATTTTGGCAAGGACCGTTTTAAAGAAGGCTCAAAGCTTTTCCAAATTGCGTATAAAATTGATCCTCGAATAGAGCCTGTTCCAGTTTCTCTTGAATCCTACCTGAATAACAGTTGGGTTCCGTTGATATATGAAATTCAAAAAAAAGGTATCGAGGTGAAAGTTTAAAAATAGCCAAAAATTAGGTTCATTAATCAAAATTCAAGAAGGCAAAGAAGGCCGCAGAAGGCAGGCCCTCTAATGCCCTCTTCAGCCCTCTAAAGATTATGGATAATAAATTGCGTGGTCATCAGAAAATGATTATCTGGCAAAACATTGATAAACTCGATATTATTGTTCAAGAGGTCTTGCACTATATACCAAAGCGAGAATTCAAGATGCGTAGCCAAATTGACAATGCATCAGATTCCGTAGGCTCTAATTTTGTGGAAGGCTATTACAGCGGTTCGCTTGCCGAATACATCCGTAAACCAAACAAACCAAACAAACCAGAGAAACTAAATAAACAGAAAAAACCAGATAGTTAGATTTCAGTTTCCAGTTTACCCCGTTAGAAGTTTAGCTTTCTAATGGGGCCTGACCCCGTTGGTTACAAGTAGAGAATTAGAGGAATTATGTAAAAAGGGAGTTATTGAAAAGAAAGGCAAAGGCCCAGCAGTATATTATCTTTTGGCAAGATTTGGCGAGATCTGGCGAGGTAAGGGTAGAAAAAAGAGAAATTCCATAAATTAGAAATAAATGAAAGACAAAGAAAGGCAATAGAGTATCTTGGGAAAGAAAAGAAAATTACGAGGCAGGTTTACTGTCAGATAAACAAGATAGGAAATACATACGGTAAAAAAGAGCTGAAAGAACTTATACAAAAAAAGATTATTAAAAAGATAGGCAAAGGAAGAGGAAGTTATTATGCTCCGAAAATTTGATTATGCAATTATTGTGCAATTATTGTGCAATTTTGCAGCGGGTGTCAGGCTAATGAATGCCATAAAGGTGGTAAAGGAAACAACTCATCCTGTTGAACAAACCAAATCAACTAAACAAACTAAATAAACCAAATAAACCAGACAAACCAGATAGACCAAAAAGAAGGAGGGAAAATGAATTCCGTTAAAGATAGAACCAAGGAGCTTATCGACCTCCTACCCAGCGAAGATGTGGAGGTTTTGCTTAAGGTAGCAGAAAGGTTAGCCGAATGGGAAGCCACCCGTGAGCTTCTCGAAGATAAGGAGATAATGGTCTCCATTAAGCGTGGGCTGAAAGAGTTAGAGCGAGGCGATACAATCTCCCTGGAAGAATTGAGAAAAAATGTATAGAATCGTTCTTTCTAAAGAAGCGTCTAAATACTATCGAAAAGTAGATAAACCGGCTCGGAACCGTTTGGATGATACGATGGACGCGCTTGCCAACAACCCATTCGATGTGCAGCATCACGACATCAAACCGCTCCACGAACCTTTAAAAGGTCTATGGAGGTATCGAGTGGGAAAGTTCAGGGTTATATATCGCGTTGATAAGAAAGCATCACAGGTTCAAATTGTGACCATTCGCTCACGAGGCGAAGCATATTGAGTGATGTCCATTTCCTTACAAAACAAAGAAACCAGAAAATTGTGAAGGATAAGGAGTAGAGATATTGTCTAATGTCAAGATGTGATCCCTAATTTTTCTTTATATAGAAAAAAGCAACGGAAAATATAGGTTATCCTCAAAATTATTCCGACGATGGTTGGAGGTAGAAAAACCTTTTCTCTCAAACGGGACAATTACCTCATTACAGTGACAAAAGTGACAAAGGTGACGGTTTCCTGTCTACCGACAGGTAGACCTGTCTACCGACAGGTAGACCTGTCTACCGACAGGTAGATAGGTCACATCAGAGGTAGGATATGTTTTATACAATATAGTAAACATTCACAATTAATCCAATGACCCAAAGACCCTATGACTCTATTGACCCAACGACGCTATGACCCTATGACGCTAAGACCCTAAGA
>PEYP01000069.1:0-1037 GCA_002774315.1 Candidatus Stahliibacteriota bacterium CG08_land_8_20_14_0_20_40_26 | reverse complement strand
TATGGTTAAGAAAAAAATTATCAAAATGATTGGTAAAGGAAGAGTGACTCACTACATTTTGCGGATGTAACGGACAATTAACGGACAATTAACGGACAATTAAAGTGGATCTTGTGAATCTTTCTTAAAGCAATTGATTCTGGCAACAGAGATAAGTTTTGAGGTGGAAAAGGATAAAATGGACTAACCAAACGAGATAAGTGAGGTGCCTATTGCCCTTGCCTCTTGCCTTAAACCAGACAGACTAAATAGACTAAATGAAAATAATCCGTTTTACAGCTCACGCTGAACAAAAGCTATTACGCCTTAAAGAAATAGGGATTACCAAGGAGAAAGTAATAGAAATTGTTAAAGAGCCGGGCAAAATAGAGAACGGATACTTTGGACGAAAGATTGCTCAAAGTTCAATAAGTAAAGATTTGGTGTTGAGGATAGTATATGAAGAGACCTCCCAGGAAGTGTTAGTTATAACAATATATCCGGGAGAAAAAAGGAGGTATCAATGAAGATAAGATATGATGGAGAAGGGGATACTTTAGATATCCTCTTAAAGGAAGCAGGGATACATCACGCTGAAGAATACGGACAGATAATAATAAACTACACAAAAGACAACCAACCTGTGGAGATAGAGATCCTCAATGCTAGCAAGTTCTTCGGTGAATTTTTGACTGGCATAATGCGGGCAAAGCCAAAGGCAAAGCTCATCGAGGTAGGTTCCTAATCTTGCTGATCAACTTCTCTTGCCTTTCTCGCTTATCTCGCACTTATTGATCCAATGATTTATCCTGTGGAATGCGTGAGCTATTCCATCAGGACCCAATGACACATTAAACGCTATTAACGGTCCCAATTTATCCCGTGGAATGCGGAGCATATCCCACTGGGACGCTCCAAACGACTTAACGCTCCAATTGCAAGCCCTGACCCCACATTTCCCGTTGGGGATAAGGGGAAGATGAGGAGAAAGTGAAAAGGATAAGCGATGCTTAACCAGACAAACTAAACAGACGAGATAGACCAAACTGTCATATGTC
>PEYP01000024.1 GCA_002774315.1 Candidatus Stahliibacteriota bacterium CG08_land_8_20_14_0_20_40_26 | reverse complement strand
ACACCGAAGGACACCGAAACCACCGAATTCACAAGAGGTTATCAAAATCTTGTTTATTATCTTTTCGGCATTGTTTTTACCTATATATTTATTTCAGTGTTTTTCAGTGATATTCAGTGTTTAATTCAACACCTATATTTATTTCAGTGTTTTCGGTGATTTTCAGTGTTTAATGCATAATCTGGGATACGCTCTTAATACTGCACCAGGCTCCCATCAACCTTTGCCTTCTTGATAGCATACCGAAATAGCAATATGGATGACGGGAGGAGAACTGCCGAAAAGATAAAGAGAGCAAATATACTTGGAAGAAGAGAGGAGAGAGGGGAATCCGTAAGAAGCGCTATCCTTATCCCCTCAAGTGAATGGGTAATAGGAAGGAGTCTTGCCAATTTCTGGAGAGTGGTGGGTAGGATAGATACAGGATAATATACACCACCCAAAAGAAAAGAGACTGTGCTGAAAAGCCAGTTTATTGGGTCCCCTCTCTTGAAGATGATGATAAAACCAGCGGACATTATACCAAGACTGCTGAATGAGATGATGGTCAAAATGAGAATGACCACCACAGGAAAGAAATGAGCAAGATTGATGGATATGCCGAGGAATATACCAAGAACCAAGTAGATAATGATGTCTACAGATGCCACAAGAAAATTGAAGAGGGATAGAGAGAATATGATTGTTGAAATCCTGGTTGGTGTGAGAAGCACTGCTTCAAGCGTCCCCATCATCTGCTCCCTTCTCAAGCTACCGGAGAGACCGGATAGACCCGTGGATAGATAGGTTGAGAAAGCAAGCCCGATAAGAACAAAGGGAAAGTATTCACCACCGTATTGAGTGAGGTACTTTGATGCTCCTTCTCCAAAGAGCCTGGCGATAAAGAAGAATGTGAGAATCATAAAGAAGATGGAGAAGATATTGAGAAAGAAGGCGAACCTGTAAGAGGTCTCTATGAGAAAATCCCTTTTTATGAAGGCAAAAACTTTTCGCATAATTTCAGAGTATGTATTAACCACAGATGAACACACCTGTCTACCGATAGGTAGAGATGTTCACAGATAAATAAAAAACTTTGAAATAAAAAACAGTGTTAATCAGTGTAAATCAGTGTCAAAAAGAGACTAAATTAACCGCGCAGATTGTAATTTTCAGTGTGGGAGAGGTCTCCAGACCTCGATAACGCAGATTTCAGATTGTTCACCACGAAGGCACTAAGGCACTAAGATTTTAGATTTTAGATTACAGATTGTAGATTACAGTGTTATCGCGACCAGCCTGCCTGACGCCTGCCTGCCGGTAGGCAGGGCAGTCAGGGAGGTCGCTCCCACAATGACCTAATTACCTAATAACTTAATAACCATTGACAATTGCTAATTTTGCATTGCTAATTGATAATTGAATATTTTAATTACCTAATGACCTTCCGTATGGTATGAAAATATTTCATCCAGATTTTTGCCTGATCTTTTGATGTTGTTCATTGTATCCTGGAATTTTATTTTACCCTTGTTCATTATAGCAACTCTATTGCATATCTCTTCTGCTTCCTCTATGTGATGGGTTGTCAGAAGGACAGTTTTATTTCTTTTTATCACCAGTTGCTCTTTGATAAATTTTCTTATCCTGTGCGAGGCATTGGGGTCTAAACTCTTTGTGGGTTCATCAATGAGTAGAACGGGAGGGTTGTGAATCAGTCCTCTAACAATGGAGAGTCTCTGTTTCATTCCTGTGGAATATTCCCTGAAGGGTTTATTCAGAACATCTTCTATCTCAAGAAGGCTCGCAAGTTCAGTGATTCTTGTATCTGTTTCGCTGGGAGAAAGGTTATAAAGAGTGGCGAAGAATTTCAGATTATCTCTTCCCGTAAGTCGCCAGTAAAAACTCCTCTCTTCGCCTGTGATTACGCCGATAAGTGATTTGACTGTTCCATCGATAGCAGAATTATGGCCCAGAATGTAACAAGAGCCATCGGTTGGCAGAGTGATTCCTGAGAGGAGTTTCAGCAGGGTTGTTTTACCTGCTCCATTCGGACCCAGAAGACCAAAGAGTTCCCCCTCTTCTATTCTAAGGGTTATACCATCTACTGCTGTTACTGCCTTTTTTGGTCTTAAGAAGGATGTTGACCCTTGAAATATCTTCTTCAGATCTATGGTTTCTATGGAATACATTTAGGGAGATGCCGGATACCGGTTGCCAGATACCGGTTGCCAGATGCCGGATACCAGTATAAAACACGAATATCACGCCTGCCTGCGGTAGGCAGGAATTAACAAATTACACGAATTTCTTTTATTTTTTTTCGAAATGTTTTTGTATTACCTATCTACTCTGCCTACCGGCAGGTCTACCTATCGGTAGATAGGCAGGCGATAGGTAGATTTGTGTGCATTCGATTGACCTGCCCCGCACCTATGCATAGGTGCGGGGTGAATGCAGTTCGTGGTATTTTTTTTCTTGACTTTTTCTATCTTCTGTAGTATAATTAATTATTATAACACAAAACAAAAAAAAATGCAAGAAATATTTTCTTGGTGTGCTGTCAGGAGGTAAGCCGGTATTTAATCAGGAGGGTTTATGAATAAGGTTTCTACTATAATGATATTTTTAATCCTCTTTTCTTTCTGCGTAGGGGCCGAGAAGTTACCCGAGAAGGTCACCGTAATAGGGAAGGTAGTTGATAAAAAGACAAACAAACCAATTAAGGCATCCCTTATGATAGCAGGAATGACAGCAGTAACGACCGATACGAGTGGAAACTATAGTATAAAGTTAAGACCCGGAACATACAAGTTTGAAGCGAAAAGTAAGGGTTATATCTCTGCTGCAAGGGAGATTACACTGGAGGAAGGCAAGGTAGTGAGGGTTAAATTCTTGCTCTTCCCCGCCCCCTCAGAGGGTAGAGTCTCAAGGGAGCAACAACAAGCAGAACTAACGAAAAAAAGGATAGAGGAAACAGAGGTTTACAGAATAGGACCGGAGGATGTATTGGAGGTATTTGTCTTTGGATACGATGAATTCTCAAGAGATGTCACCGTAAGGGCAGATGGTAAGGTGGCATATCCATTAGTTGGAGAGATTGATGCCTGTGGCCTCACCCCGGATATACTTGCTGACAGTATAAAGGCAAGACTCTCTCTCTATCTCAAGGAACCTCTTGTCTCTGTTATAGTCAAGAAAGAGACCTCAAAAAATATCTATATCCTTGGAGAGGTGAGGTCTCCAGGGAAATATTATATGGGGAGCAAAGAGCTTGGTATAATGGAGTGTATTGGTTTTGCCGGTGGTTACACTGGCACAGCAGAGCTTACAAAAGTAAGTGTGGTGAGGGGGGAAAAGATAATACCCGTAGACCTGTCCAATGTTCTTAAGGGCAACCTAAATGAAAATATCAATTTGAAACCTGGAGACCGTGTCTATCTGCCAAGGAAACCAGAACGCTCTCTGGTTCAGATAGCCAGAGATGTCTATACTATCCTGATGCCAATAGCAGCAGTA
>PEYP01000056.1 GCA_002774315.1 Candidatus Stahliibacteriota bacterium CG08_land_8_20_14_0_20_40_26 | reverse complement strand
AAGGCTAAAGCCTTCCGCTACATTGTTTTCGAGTTGTTTTCTCCATGAATGGACTGCCTGCCGTGTGACGCCGAGGTCATTGGCTATTTGGGTAACCTTTTCACCAGTTAATACCCTCGCAACAGCAAGGAGCTTGGTTTGAGGGGCAAGATATTTATGAAACTTATCTGCCATAATTTGGTCATTGGTCATTGGTCATTAGTCATTGGGTTTTAGGGTCATTGGGTCTTAGGGTCATTGGTCATTAGTCATTCGTCATTAGTCATTGGGCATTGGGGTGGTCTTTTTATATTACCAGTGAAAAACCTCTACCGTTGCTTCACCTCTCTCGTCTCCTGTCACGACAACACCAATATATGTGCCTACCGAGACGAAATGCTGGGTATTATCACCGCCAAGCCAGGAATGTTCGTGGGTCCCTTGGGTCTCTTTGATGTCTGTAGCAATATTCCTTACCAGTTTCTCATCTCTTTCAATCCAAATCGTTACTGTGGCACTCTTTGATAGTGAATACCTGATTTTTGTATTGCCTCTGTAGGGGTCGAATGCAGATGGCGAGAACCGCAGGTTTTTAATTATGCCTTTGGTCTCAACCTCAACTATATCACAACCTGAGAAAGTAAAGAGTAAAAAAAACAAAAGAATTTTCTTCATTCTGCACCCCCGTGCAGGGTTTGTCGAGGTCTTACTCTGAAGATTGTGAGTTTTTCTTCCTCATCGTCTATCATCAATGCCTGTCCTGGTTCTTTCAGGGCAAAAAGATATACCTCGATGTCTGCCCCAAGATAGGATTGTGAAAGTTTATTCAGTGCAGATGTATCTGTCTTGTTTGTTAGCCGTAGTGAGAGAATCAGGTCAGCCTGGGTTATAATGTCCGTTGCCAGTGCAGAGGGTCTCTGGGTAGCAAACACAGCCGAAAGCCCTGGTTGCCTCCCCTCCTTCACCCAGGATACCAAAATATCCTTTGACAGAGTTTGTCTATCGTTCGGGCAAAATCTCTGTGCCTCGTCAATGATTAACCATACTTTTTCCTTTCTGTTTGACAGCCCAAGAAACTCTCTCCTCTTATCCTTAATTCGTTTGGTGAAGAGGTCTTTCAGCAGAACCTCAAGAGCAAGGTTGGCAAGTGCTGATTTTCCGGGTTCAAGAACAGAAAGGTCAAGCACATTTATGTATTTAGAATCTATTTGGTCCCATGCCTTTTGATATTGATGAGCAAATATATCCCAGGCATCTGCCATTTCAAGACGGTTAAGAAGAGCCTCTTTTGTGCGGTCCATCGCCCTTTCGTCTTCTGTCACCGCATCTATTAGGTCCTTGACTGTAAATTTCTTCTTTTCTTTGTTATAGTTTTGAACTGCCCTAAACATTACTATACCAATAGGGTCTGATATATTCAGGTCAAATAGGTCACACCATCCTGATGGAGAGATGTCTGATGGATTCAGTTGTAACCTCTGGAATACCACACCCCTTTTCTTCATCTCTTTATAGACATCCTCTCCATATCTCTCTACTGGTTCACCAGGGACAAGAACCTTAACAGGAAGCGCCTTTGGTTTTACATCCCACTCTGAGGAGACTTGTGGGTTTTGCTGGGCAAGAGTCCAGTGGTTACCAAGAGGGTCTACCACCAGGATGATGTTATCAAGTATCCCGGGATTCCCGTTACTACCAAATAGTTCCTCTACAAGTACACCCAATGCATATGACTTACCAGACCCACGCTTGCCTGTTACGAGGATGGTTCTTGAATGGTCTAACTTCACGGATACAGTGCTGTTTTTCTTTCTGTCCTTACCGAAAAACATTGCGTTTTTTTGTTTTGTTTTTTTTCTTATATACAAGGAAAATGAGATTGCACGCTCTCAAGGGTCTAAACAAATGCAAGAATAGACAGCCTTTTATAGTAGCGTGCAAAAGCATAAAAATTATATTAGCCTCCAAATCCCGATTTTTTGCACGCAGGTCTACACCCCTGAAAAATAAGGGGTTGCCGATGGGTTTCATAAATAAAGCGTATTTTTGCACGCTACCTCCTTTGCACACTATCTCCTCATCGACCTGTAGATAAAGAACCTTGCTACCATAAACAGCGCATACCCTCCACCAGCGAAGACATAGAGGTCTGTATTGTTCAGGGCAAGGGCAAGGAATCTCGTAGCGATTGTGCATGCGCCTGCTAAAAGCAATATAGGGGTTACATTGACAACTGGGACACCAGCCTCGTGATAGGTATTTCTAATGTGCTCCTCTGTGACTTCAGACCTTGCCCTGTGCTTGTTAATCATTTCTCTTATTGCAAGTGGATTACCTGCAGCAACGGTAAGGACCCTTTTCTTAAATTTCTCCTCATCCCTGACTTTATAGTCAAATTTTTTGCGATGTAAATTATAAACCTCTTCGGCATGCTCGGGCTCGAGCGATGGAATGTAGATACGCTCAAAATTCCACCACAGTTTTTCATACTTTGCGGTAAGTTCTCTGACAGTGCCGACGACAACAGACTTTTCAATGATCTTTTTAAGTGGTTCTTCTTCTGATGCAGAGAGCCCATCAAGCCTTTCAATGAGAAGCAGACGGGGTGGTTTATGCTCGTGATAGGGTAAAGAGAGATTGTAGAGGATGATTTCCAATAGTCTTTCTGTTTTTTCACGAGATAGTCTCTTTTCAACCTGTTCCCAATTAAGGTATTCTGCCTCCATCCTTTCAATTTGGAGTTTGTGCAGGTGATGCAATCCCTTCACAATAGAAAGATACAGAGTCTTGATGGGCTTGGGTTCCTCTATGTAGATAGCCCTTCTCCGCCGGAGGTAGGCAATCCGTTTTATTATGGCAGTCTTGCCAATCCCTGATGGGCCTATAAGCAGGGTATGATGGCATAAATCGATGTTGTCTCCAATCTGCTTGATTATGTGGTCTCTGCCAATGAGATTCATTGGGTTTGTTGGGTTATACTCCAGTTATTGGTCATTAGTCATTCGTCATTAGTCATTTTATTGGTCATTCGTCATTCGTCATTGGTCATTTTATTGGTCATTAGTCATTTGTCATTAGTCATTCGTTAGTCATTCGTTAGTCATTCGTCATTAGTCATTCGTCAGTCATTCGTCATTAGTCATTCATCATTATGTGCCACTCACCAGAACACGAAGTCGGAGGGTCATTTTCCCCTGGTTGATGCTGTGAATGCGTATCACAACGACCTTCCCATCAACATTACTCTTGATTTCGCATTCGTTTAGTCTTGCCTGTAGTTCTTGTATATTAAGTTTCGTTGATGCTATTTGATTTTCAAGTGAAATCTGTTCCTGTCTTATTTTTACCTCACTCGAAAGGCTCTTGAGCCTGTTAAGTTTTTCTTGTTTTAAGGTTACATATTCTTTTGATACAATACCCTCTTTGTGGAGCTCGAGTGCAAGCCCAAGGTCTTCTCTTGCGTCTGCAATGGCTTGTGAGTTTGGAGTATAAAATTCTAAAGAATTT
>PEYP01000084.1 GCA_002774315.1 Candidatus Stahliibacteriota bacterium CG08_land_8_20_14_0_20_40_26 | reverse complement strand
CATAACCTGCCTGACGGCAGTCAGGTAGCCTCCTTTGTGTTTTCACCTTTTGGGTGAAGAGTTAATATGCTATATTATAACACAAGGGAGGTAAAATTGCAAGCTATATCTTCACTTTGCGAGATTTTTTATTTTTCAAAGAACAAACTTAACGCATAATCTGGGATTATATAACACAATCCCGTTTTTGTCAAGTTCAAATTTTACCCCTATTCACGATTCACTATTTACTATTCACTGACCCATTCTTGACAAATCGCCTTTAACCTGTCTACCGATAGGTAGATATGTGTTATCTGAAGTGGCAGGTTTGTTCTTTTCATCCCTATTCGCTTTTGCTTAAGAACATTTCAATTTCTGCTTTTTTTAGACCAAGATAAGTTTCCTCTAAACCTGTCAATTCTTCTTTTGTAAGATTTTTCACAGGAGGTAATTGCCAGATATCTATCGGTGGACCTACACCAATAGATATAGTCTCTATAGTTTCTGCGATTACTTTATAAGCAAGAATCGCTGCCAATTTATCGTCAATTTTTTCTGGAATCAGTCCTTGATACTTTTGGAGTAGGGTATAGGCGAATTGCTCTCCAATTCCAGTAGCAAATGGAACATCTTCTAACATTACTGAGAGGCCATTTTCTCGCACATGAAGAATACGTGTAACTTCTTTGTGCTCTATCAAAACAAAACTTCCAGAATATGGTTGAGGTGATGGTGGTAACTTTTTAACACATTCTATTACAACATTACATAAATCCTTCCGCAATTTTTGAAGTTCCTCTTCTTTATTGGATAACGCGGAAATATCTCCTTCTACAAGTTGAATGAAAGGTAAATCACCAGCAGCACTCAAAACACAATTTTCATTAAATTTTTTAATCTTCTTTGCTCGCGTTTTAATCAATCCTAATGTAACCTGTCCATCAGATGCTATCACTGCCCCTTTCTTGAAAGGTACAACCAAAATAAGCGTCATTTCACCACCTCTTTAAATATTGAATTTACTGCAAAATCTGGTGCTTCATCATAAACCTTTTTCAACAATTCATAAAACTTAACTCCAGAGACCTCATTAACTACACTTTCAATGAGTTTTAAGGTATCAGGCGAAACCTTTTTCGCTACTTCTTCTACTTCTTTTCCCCCCTTTTCTGTTAGATAGTAATTGACCCATTGAGGCATCGGGTGGGGAGGCTGGATGATACGACCATTCGCTTGCAAATTATCCAGCACCGCGTAAACTTCGAAACTACACGGTCCGTAAAGATAAGGCTCGAACTTAAAGTAATCCTGAATCTTTCTTCCAGACCTATGCCAAATGAGAAAGAGAGCCTTCATAATATGTATCCTATCTAAGGGAGTTCTTCTTAACAATAGCAAGACCCAATCTTTTTTTATCAGAGCCATAGTATTGCCTCCTGTTAAGACCATGGACATCCTATTATTGGACATCTCCAATATGTTCCCGAAGGTACCGCAGGATGATTGGTATTATCTGGTGGATTGTATTTATGATAATACTCACATTCTTTATAGTAAGCATCTCTTGGAGATGTCGCGTGTTCAAACCAAAAATATGCGTATCCCTCACTTGAAGATTGTTTAATCCGAGAGGCAACATCGGTATCCGACCTGCCCACATAAGCAGCGGTTCTGCCATCTCTCGAAAGGATATATATCCCAGGAGATGTTCGTGTTACATAAAGATCTACATCATTTATTGGATAAGGCCCTGTTAACATCGTATCCTCCTCCGCTTATCTTAACATTTGTCATGCCATCCATACTATCTTCAGGTACATTATAATTTATAACCTACCATTTCATATAACGTTCCCAGCATAAACGAAGTTGTGACCGAAGGGAGCAATGTCCCGAAGGGCAAGGGCGTCAGCCCGTAGCGTATATGCTGGGTTATCTGCTGTTGCGGGCATTTTCACTCTTAATCCTATTACTTTATTACTTGAATTTTGAAAAATACACATCAATCTCTGGTCTTAATTCTATACCTACTCTTTCAAAACAATTTAATAATTCTTCATAGGCGCCATCATTCCCAAGGAAGTCCCACAATTCTTCTGCGACTCTTAACTCATTATCCAAATCTAACATACCTTTCAATGTCCACCTTTCATAAGGTCTTGGTTCATAAGGATTGTAAGGAATCGCAATATATGACCTTACCTTTGCATTTGGATTTTTCGCCAGGAAAATTGCTACCCATTCTAACAACGTCCTTTTGAAATCTTTAAAATTGCTGATATTTGGTTTTGCTGTTTTCAAGTCAAATAAATGCACTGTTCCATCCGCACTTTGAACAAACAAATCCACTTTTACAGTTTTTAATTTGTTCATTGTGCCCTTGTTGCAAACTTTTCTTATCCTTTCGATTTCTTCCGCCTTATCTGGATTTTTCCCCATTGTAAGTTCATTCATAATATGTTGAATTTCAGACTGGGCTTGTTCACTAATAGTATCACCGACTACATACTGTTTTTGTGCAAATTCAAAACTCAAACTTGCCAAAGTTTCTGCAACAGGTTCAAAAATAGATGTACCAAAAGTAGTATTTAATGAGTGGATAAAGGAAAATAATGCCATTCTATCACGACCAAGTAAACGATAATGAAAAGGCATGTGACTCGTTTCTGGTTTATAGTCTCTAAACTTTTTCCGTAGACTATCTTTGATAGTATTTTCGATTAATTTTATTTGTTCCTTTGTAAGCGACATTTTATCTCTCCTTTAGATGAAATATTATTTCTGCATAGGCATTGGATCTATCTTTTTCCACTCTATTTAATACAGGACGCTTAAATCGATTGACAATTTTCATCTCAGCCAACCGAGCAATATCAGGATAAAGATTAAATTTATCATTGGCTACTAAAAAGATGTCATAATTTTTTTGAAGATATTCTCTACAATTTCTTAAAGATTCTGCTATATCTTTAACGTAGGTATCCCTTGCTTCTTTTCCTTGACCTTTGGAAAGAGGTCCGATTTCTAATTCATCTTTTCGTTCGAATCCAAATATTTCGTATGCATAAGCATGCTGTTCGTGATAATCAATAAGTCCGACGTAAGGCGGACTTGAAAAAATGCCTTTAATCTTTTGTTTCAGTAAAATTTCCGCAAACTCTGAATTTCTTTTTTTGATTTCTTCATAAATATTCATCGTTCTACTATCCCCTGTCAAACAGATTTGAAATGTTTCGGTTCTTAGCCTATCGAACTCTTTAAAGCGATTTAATGTGTCTATAGTATATCTTTGCCACCACCCTTTAATGGAAAAAATCGGTTTGCATATTTTACCGTGTTTCTTACAGTAATATGTAGTTGTGACAGGCTCTTTTAAGGTTGCTAAATCAGCATGAGTAGTTGCTCTGCAAGAACGAACAGTTCTGCTTAAGATTATTGCTAATATCTTTTTAATATCCTTATTATCTACTTTTTTCAATTCCTTAAATACAAAATCGATTTCTTCTCTCACTGGAAATAAGAACCATTTATCTAAGAAAGAATTATTTTTATCTTGTTTAATTTTGATTTTATATTTTTCCACTAAATTATA